>JAILCJ010000132.1 GCA_024680445.1 Campylobacter sp. | reverse complement strand
TCAAAAACTATCAAATTTGCTTTTTCAAAATTATCAAATTTGATTTATAAAAACTATCAAATTTGATTTAAATTTGGCTTTGAAATTTATCAAATTTGATTATTTAATTATGGAGTAAAAATGAAGGCAAAAATCGGCATTTTAAGCATAAGTGATAGGGCGAGTAAGGGATTATACGAGGACAAATCAGGTCCAGCCATACGCCTTTGTCTTGATGAGTGGCTAAGTAGCGAACGAGAATACCATTACGAAGTTATACCTGACGAATTTGAACTTATCAAAGAAAAACTTATATATTTTTGCGATGAACTTGCTTGTGATTTGGTGCTAACTACTGGTGGAACAGGGCCTGCACCAAGGGATTTGACCCCAGAGGCTACCGAAGCGGTGTGTGAAAAAATTTTACCCGGTTTTGGCGAACTTATGCGAAGCGAGAGTTTAAAATTTGTGCCAACAGCCATACTTTCACGCCAAATCGCCGGTATAAGAAAAAAATCCCTTATACTAAATTTGCCCGGCAACCCAAAGGCGATTGGCGAGTGCTTAGAGCCGGTTTTTCCAGCCATACCGTATTGTATAGACCTTATAGGCGGTGCTTATATCCAATGCGATGAAACAAAGATGAAAGCGTTTAGACCAAAAAATAAATAAAGCTTATTCGAGCAAAAATGATTTTTGCTCGGCTAGCTTATTTTTGATATTTACTTTTAAATTTTTTACTTATTTTAACCCTAAATTTTTTAAAATAATTTCTACTTTTTAAAATTAAAATTCAATTTTTCTTGATTTATATCAATGAAAAATATTTGCAAATTTGATAAATTTCGCCTAATTTTTTAGCTTTTCTTAAAAAATTGACATACTTAAAATTTAAACTTTTTGTTAAGAGAAATTTTACTATGATTTCTATTTTACAAAATTAAAATTTATTATCAATAACTAGGAGTAAAATGAAAAATTTTATGTCTATGAGTGCTGTTTTGGCACTTAGTTTAACTAGCGTTTGGGGGCAAAATTTAGCCGATCCAGATGAGATAAAGCCTATCAAGGACTTTAATCCGCCTCAATTTATCACCCCAAACCTCGCCCAAAGTGCCATGGTAGAAAATCAATTTGATCGCACGGATAGGGTAAATCGCTACTATGTCACGAACACTATCGATTCTGCCATGAGCCCATTTAGGCTTCAAAGCGGATTTTATGGCAAGAATTTTTACAATTCCGCCCTTGCATTTGCAAGATCTAGCAATGTTTATGCCATGGCAAATCTAAATTTCACCAAATTTAACGGCTACAAAGATGGCGGCGGATACAGCGACGGCGTGAGATTTAAAAGCCAAAACGGACAAAAACTAGGCGTGGGATACGAGCGTTTTGGACAAGGGCTCGTGCTTGGCTTCGTGCCAAATGATTTAAGCGAGGTCAAATTTACTCTTTTGCACGATAAAATCGATGATGATGAAAACCCGCAACACCAACAAGATGCCGTAGAAACCGACCGCTACATGGCTAGGCTTGATGCTAGGCTTGGCGAGGCGGATATGTCAAATACCGCAAATTTCATGTTTAGATACAGAGATATCAGTCGCCACGCCGATAATTTCAGTGTCCGAAACGCTGGGCAACAAAAAGCCTATGTAGATCTAAAACGCAAAATTTATGATCTAAAACTAAGCTATGACGCTGATCTTGGCGATTTTCACAACTCTTTTGGCGTGGGATACACAAGGGATGAGGCACTTGGCGAGAGATTTGGTCGCAACGAAACGCAATTTAAACAAATGGGCATAAGCGGTTTTGTGAAAAATGCGTATAGATTTCCGGAGCTTCACGCCGATATTTTTAGCATTTTTGACACCCTAAGCTACAACATAAACGAGCAAAATAGGCTAAGTCTAGGGCTAAATTATGTCTATGACAGCACGGATATCAAAAAATACAACGACACTTTGAGCCTAAAAAACGGCAGGGGCGTGGTGATGAAGACCTTCCCAAACCCAGATCATGTCTATAAAAACTTCTACAACGCCGATACAAAGGGCAAGGTAAATCAAGAAGCATTTTCAGCCAAGCTAAAATACGAATTTATGCCAGATGAGAGACAAAATTACTCCGCAAGTCTCGCTCACATGGAGAGAATCGGCAATTTTATGGAGAGATTTTCCGCCCTTAGTCCAGCCGGCAACGAGCAAAATATCAAAATGGGAAATGTCATAGTCGGCAACCCTCATCTTAAAAACGAAGAGCACAACTATATCGAGCTAGCAGCCAAATTTGATAGCGAAAATTTCAACGGATATATGAATTCGCTTTTTGGCTTGTCTTATGAGCTTGGCGGATCCGTGCGTTATGATGACGCAAAAAATCTCATCATTTGGGATAGGGCGCGTCCAGGGGTTAAAAATTTCGCTCCAAATATCGCCCAGCACGCCAACCAACACGGACAAGTCGGCACTCGCAACATAGACGCCACGCTTTGGCAAGTTAGCACCTTTGCGAAGCTAAATTTGAGCAAAAATTGGGGCGTATCGGCTAAATTTGATTATAACTACGGACAAAACGACACAGACGACAGACCGCTTTATCAAATCCGCCCAGCCGAGCTAAATCTCGCCCTTGATTACAAAGATATCGCAAGTTTTGGCTCTTATGCCTTTGGGGCGGCAGGGCGTTTTGTGGCTAAACAAAGCAGGGGCGATTTTGTGGCTTACACACAAGCCAACGGCAAGCCAGCAGATGGAGCTCTTGGCATAGATGACAAAGACGCCGCTAAGGGTTTTGGCACTCTTGATCTTTACGGCTCTATGGAATTTCACTCTAAATTTGGTTTGCGTTTTGGCGTAAATAATGTTTTTGACAAAGAATACATCGAATACATCACGCCAGACCATGTGGTGAGCTTTGCTCCAAACAACATTTATGCGCCCGGTCGCACCTTTTGGCTAAGCGTTCATTATGATTACTAAGGATAAAACATGAAAAGAAGAGAATTTTTACAAACCAGCACGGCTTTGGGGGCACTTGCCTTTGCTCCAAGCCTTTTTGCAAAAGAAAATTTCACCATTTATTCGGCTCCGTCTTTGCCAAGTCTAAGCGTGGCGGTGGCTAGTTTGCAAGGCGAACTTGCCAAAAAATACGACTTTAATATACAAATTTGGAAAAACCCCGACCAGCTAAAATCCGGCGTGGCAAACGGCACTTACAAGGTGATGATGAGTCCTACAAATGTTGGCGTAAATTTGCGAAACAAGGGGCAAAATGTCGGCATGATAAATGTCATGGCAAAGGGTCTTAAAAACATAGTCACCAAAGACCGCCCTATAAATGAGCTAAAAGAATTAAGTGGCAAAAAGCTAATAATGCCTTTTAAAAACGATATGCCTGATATCATCTTAAAAGCCTTGTTTAGGGCTCTTGGCATAGAAAATGTGGCTATCACCTACACCGCCACCCCAGCCGAGGCTATGGGTATGTTTTTGGCAAAAGATGAATTTGACGCAGCCTTTTTGCCAGAGCCGATGACTAGCGGTTGCGTTATGAGGGGCAAACAAATGGGCATAAAGGTGATAAAAAACCTAAATATCCCTGAAATTTGGGCTAAGGCTTTTGGTCTTGCTCGTCCTATCATACCGCAAGCTGGTATTATCGCAAATGTGGATTTTTACGAAGCCCATAAGGCGGATTTTGAAATTTTGCATAGCGATTTGCAAAAGGCAAACGAGTGGATAAATGCAAACAATCAAAACGCAGCCCAGATCGGCACCAACATTTTCCCAGCTAAGGCACCAGTCATCGCAGCAGCCCTAAAAAGCGAGGCTCCAAGCCTTGCAAAAGGTAGCGAGTTAAAAGCTGAGATCATGAAATTTTATGAAATCGTGCTTGATTTTAACCCGGCACTTTTGGGTGGCAAACTCCCAGATGAGAGCTTTTTTCTTTGCTAAAAGTCGATAAAGTTCGCTACGAACAAAATGTATTTTTTTATACATTAGACTATTTTTGGGGTGCGTTGGCTTCTCTTGGCGTTATATCCGTGCTTGTTGGGCTGTGGCAGTTGGGGGCTGAGTTTGTGAATTCCGAGCTGATTTTGCCTAGCCCCTTGGTCGTTTTTGATAAAGCCATAGAAATTTTGCAAAATTTCAAAGCCAACGAGCTTGATATATCGCTACAAAGGGCATTTGTAGGCATTTTGCTTGGTTCGTTTTTGGGCATTTTGGCTGGATTAATAGCTGGGGCTTTTAAGACCTCCATGGCTATCTTAAAGCCCATAAATTTGGCACTTCTTGGTATGCCAAATGTGATTTGGGTCGTGCTTGCCGTGTTTTGGTTTAGCTTTGGCACGCCTAGCACCCTTGTAGTCATCGTTCTTACGATTTTACCGCTTACTTTTTCAAACTCCGCCCTTGGTATGATGAGCGTAAATGAGGACTACAAAGAAGTCTTTGACGCCTATAAATTGGGGCTAAATAAAAAAATCCGCTACCTTTATATCCCAGCTCTTACGCCTTTTGTGCTAGGGGCTTTGTCTATGGCGTTTTCGCTTGGGGTCAAGGTCGTGGTTTTGGCTGAACTTTTGGGTGCAAACGAC
>JAILCJ010000134.1 GCA_024680445.1 Campylobacter sp. | reverse complement strand
TATTTTTAAAATTACCAAAAACACCTATTATCGTATGTTTATTTGTGTTTTTCTCATATAAAGGTAGTTTAACAGGTGGATTTAATGATTATTTTTATAATGCTGGATATATTATAACTATAAGTATTTTTATTATTATGTATTTAATAGCAAAATTCTTATTGTTGATAACAAAAGGAGTAAAAATTTGAAAAAAATGTTTTTTCATCATCCGTTGCCTCTGGACAAAAACGCCACATCTGCTAGCGGAATTAGACCCATAAAAATGATAGAAGCTTTTGAGCGGCTCGGTTATGAGGTAGTCGAGATTTCGGGCTATGGAGCGGAGCGAAAAAAACTCATAGCGGACTTGAAAAATAGAATTTCAAATGGAGAAAGGTTTGAATTTTTGTATTCTGAGTCATCGACACAGCCTACTTTATTGACCGAAAAAAATCATTATCCGAAATATCCGTTTTTGGATTTTGGATTTTTCAAATTTTGCAAGTCGCACAATATCAAGATCGGACTTTTTTATAGGGATATATATTGGCTTTTTAGCGAATACGGAAAAAATCTGTCATCCGCCAAAAGAAATATCGCCAAAGTTTTTTATAAATATGATTTATTTCAATACAAAAAATTATTAGATATAGTTTATTTGCCGTCTTTAAAAATGGCGGATTATATACCGTATATCGAAAAAAACAAATTTAAAGCCCTCCCGCCCGGACACGATGAATACGAATCCGGTCGCTATGATAATGATTCAGAAAAAATACGATTGCTCTATATAGGTGGGCTCGGAAATCACTATAAAATGCATAAGCTGTTTCAGACAATGTCCAAAACTGATTTTTGTCATTTGAGTATTTGCACGAGACAAAAAGAATGGCTAGATATAAAAAACGAATATAACATGTCAAACAACATATCCATAGTCCATAAAAGCGGCAAAGAGCTCGATGATTTGTATAAAAACGCAGATATCGCTATGATTTTTGTCGAGCCGCAACAATACTGGGAATTTGCTATGCCGGTTAAATTGTTTGAATACATAGGCAAAGAAAAACCCATAATAGCTTCGAATGGGACGATGACCGGAGAATTTGTATCCAAAAACGATATAGGTTGGAGCATAGACTACGACATATCAAATTTGGAAAATTTACTAATACAAATCAATCAAGACAAAAATCAAATAAATTTAAAAATCCAAAACATCAAAAAACTAAAACACGAGCACTCATGGCTGGCAAGAGCCAAACAAGTAGAAAGCGACCTAATATGAAAGTATTGTTATTATCTGATCCAAATTCATCCCACACCATAAAATGGGCGAAATCTTTATCTCAAAAAGGCATAGATATCGCTATATTCGGTATCGGTAGCCTCAAAGTCAATACATATAAAGACATAAAAAATATACAAATTTACACATTAAACAAATCTATTGACAAAAACGAAGGCGCCTTATCAAAGATAAGATATTTGGGCGCTATTCCAAAAATAAAAAAAATAATCAAAGAATTCAAACCAGATTTAGTCCATGCGCATTATGCTTCTAGCTATGGTTTGCTCGGCGCTTTAAGCGACTTTCATCCTTTTGTGCTGTCTGTGTGGGGGAGTGATGTTTTTAGCTTTCCGCTAAAATCTCCGCTGCATAAATTTATTTTGAAAAATAATCTAAAAAAGGCCGATAAAATTTTATCCACTTCGCATGTCATGGCACGGCAAACCAAGCTCTACACGCCCAAAGACATAACAGTCACGCCTTTTGGTATAGATTTGAATTCTTTCAAGCCTATGCACACAAAAAACGAGCTTTTTGACGAAAACGATATAGTCATAGGCACCATAAAAACCCTAGAAGAAAAATACGGCATAGAGTATCTAATCAAAGCATTTAAGATTTTGGTGGATAAATTTCCAAATTTGCCATTGAAGCTTTTGATTGTAGGTGGTGGCAGTCTCGAAAAATCACTAAAAAATTTGGCATTAGAATTAAATTTAAACGACAAAGTCACATTTACAGGCGCCGTCCCATACGAACAAGTAATCAAATACCACAATATGCTCTCTGTATCCGTGTCTATATCCGATAGCGAAAGCTTCGGGGTGGCTATCATAGAAGCCAGTGCATGCGAAAAACCAGTCGTTGTGTCTAGTGTAGGTGGGTTGCCAGAAGTAGTGCAAGACGGAGTAACAGGCATAGTCGTTCCGCCCAAAAACCCACAACAAACAGCCCAAGCCATAGAAAAAATCATAATGGACAAAAATTTAATGTCTCAAATGGGCAAAGACGGCAGAATAAGGGTGAAAAATTTATATAATTGGGATGAAAATTTAGCACAAATGATAGACATATACAAAGGACTTATAAAATGAGCAAAAATGTAGTTTTTATAGGTCATTACAGCGGTGGCAAGCAGGATTTCGACACTAGGCACTTTTTTTTCGCAAAAGAACTCAGCCAGCTCGGATACAAAACGACTATCATCAACGCTGCTTTTTCGCATAGGATTCACGACGCCAAAGTGATCAAAGAGCCTTTTGTTAAATTTAGCCAAGACGGCGTGGATTTTATCAGCATAAAAACCCCCGCTTACCATGGTAACGGTATCGGGCGTATAAAAAACATGTTTGTTTTCGTGCTAAATTTGGTGCTAAACACAAAAAAAATATTGAGCCAAATAGGCAGGGTAGATACCATAATCATGGCGTCCCCACAGCCTTTTAGTATATTTGGGGCTAAATTTATGGCTCAAAAAGCCAAAGCCAAACTCATAGTCGATATAAAAGACATTTGGCCCTTGTCTGTTATAGAGCTCACCGGTGTTAGCAAAATGCATCCTTTTGTGCTTTTGGCTAGTTTTGCGGAGAAATTTATTTATCGAGTCAGCCACGCTCTGATATCTCCGCTAAGCAATATCAACGAATATTTTAAAGACTATGGATTTGATATTTCAGCCAAGTATGTTCCCACCGGCATAGACATAGATTATTATGACACTATTTCGATAGACAAAACCAATCCCATCCACAAAAACAAATTTGTCGTCGGCTATATAGGCGGGATTACTGCTTCGAATTTCATAGAGCCTTTGCTGGATTGTGCCACCCAATTAGCTCATGATGATAGCATTTTGTTTTTGATCGTGGGCAGCGGAGCTAGGAAACAATACCTAAAAGACAAATACAAAACGAAAAATATTTGTTTTGTCGATGCTGTCTTTAAAGACAAGGCTTTTGAGCTGATGTGTCAATGCGATGCTCTATACAGATCCATGTTGCCGCTTGATTTGTATAAATATGGTATTTCACCGCTCAAAATCAACGAATACATGTATTCTAGCACGCCTATTATTCACGCTTTTGATCTGCCGCAGCACGACATAGTCAAAAAGACAAATTGCGGTATCAGCATCAAATCCGGCGACACAGAGGAGCTAAAAAACGCTATTTTGGCTCTGTATAAAATGCCCAAAACCAAGCGTGATGAGCTAGGGCAAAACGGCAAAAACTATGTCAGAGAGAATTTATCATATAGAAATTTGGTCAAAAATCTAATAGAAGTTTTGTGATTTACTGCCCTTTTTTGCCAAGCACTATAATTCTAAAAATTACTTTTGATATATTTGCAATTTTTTTATTTTATTGTATATAGTTAAGAAAAAATAAGTAAAATAGTGCAACGCAAAGGAAAATTATGATTAACAGAGAACCGAATCA
>JAILCJ010000086.1 GCA_024680445.1 Campylobacter sp. | reverse complement strand
CATGAAATTTGATAGCAATTTTATCAAATTTGATAAATTTTTACCCAAAAATTTTACTGATTATTTATCAAATTTGATATAAAAAGCAGAGTTTATCAAATTTGATTTTATCGCTTTATAATTTTGCTTTTAAAATTTCATCAAATTTGATAATTTTACTCATCAAATTTGATAATTTTACTCATCAAATTTGATATTTTTACTCATCAAATTTGAAAATCCTAGCCTTTAAAAAAATCAAAAATAAGTTTTAATATGGTGGCTCCAACAACGCATAAAAACATAATTCTTATGAATTTAACTTCTTTTTTAACTACCAAATTTGACCCCATGTAACCGCCAATGACTTGACCTATACCCATGATTATACCGATAGTATAAGCGATGTTGCCACCGATTATAAAAACGCCAAGGCTTACGATATTGCTAGCAAAGTTCAAAGCCTTTGTGTTTGCAACCGCTTTTTTCATATTTAAACCTATAAGCGCAACTATGCTAAAAGTCCAAAAAGCACCGGCTCCGGGCCCAAAAAATCCGTCATAAAAGCCTAACAATAAGCCAAAAATCACATAAAATTTCGTTTGACCCATCCTAGCTTTTTTGTCGCTCTCGCCTATGTTTGGCGAAAAAAGGGTATAAATAAAAATCGCAATAAGCAAAAATGGTATGATGATTTTTAGAATTTTTGCATCAAGTATCAAGATAAGGGCGGTTCCTATGCAAGCACCGATAAAAGTAAAAATGATACCTATAAAAATTTCACGAAAATTTATCATGCCTTTTTTCCAAAAATTCAAAGTCGCGCCAAAGGTTCCAAAAGCACCTTGAAGTTTATTTGTTGCAAGGGCGATATGAGGTGGCATGCCAACTGCCATCAAAGTTGGAAGTGCTATAAGTCCGCCACCACCAGCGATAGAATCGACAAATCCAGCCAAAAAAGCAACTCCAAACAAAAGCACATAAACCCAAATAGCAAAATCAAATTCCACGAATTATCCTTATTTTTCTTAAAATTTTCAATTAATTTTACATCATAATATTAAAAAAAATAATTAAAAAAGCTTAGAATTTAATGATTTTTTTAATAAAGCATATCAAATACAACTATAATATCTCAAATTTGATTTAATCACAAAACTTTTGATGCGATATCATCGAAACTTTAAAAACATTTCAATATATTTTAGGGGGGAAAATACGGCACATTTTTTCACAAAAAATCAAATATTTATAGCGTTACAGTGCTTAATAAATGTCAAAAAATCAATTCTTTAAAGGAGAAAAAAATGTATAAAATCATTTTATACGCAGTAGTTGCCGTTATCGGCATAGGTGCCGTAGGTGGCGGAATATATGATGAAGGACTCAGATTTTGATACACTTCGAACAGAGCAATACTATTTAGAACATCTAGATGAAGCAAAAAGCGTTTGGAAAAAATATAGAAAACTCTCACCTACAAATGCTACAGGCGAACAAAGAAACAATTGCTATCATGCCGAGATGGCTTTGAACGAATTAGACTTAAAAAAAGCATTAAACGACATGCTTAAAAAATAATCCTAACAAAAATGCAAATTTGATAACCAAACTTAAAAATCAAATTTACATTACTTCAAAAAACAACTTAAAAACTCCACCAAATACAGTGAAATTTCTAAATAGCTTTTATATTTGCACTATAAAATGAACAAAATTGCGATTTGGCAAAAATATTAGTTTATTCAAAATAAAATGCCATCAAATTTGATGTTTAGGCGTTTGAAATTTGATAAATTTTTGGCAATTATGTTTAAAATTTTTACTAAGAGTTAAAGGCAGATTTGATCAAATTTGATTTTAAAATTATAAAAATTTTAGCGGATTTCTCCGCTAAAATTTTATGTTTTCAGGAGGAAATTTTCTTAGTCTAATTGATAACGAATCATAGGTGGGATATCGAGTTGATTCTCCATGGTTTCGCTATCGAAATTTTCACCACCACTGGCTTTTCTGATTCTTTCTAAAAAGTCTGTGTTATGAGATACTTTTGACTTTTCTTTGCTTTCATTTTGCACAGGAATTTCTTGAGTAACTGGCACTTCAAAACCGGTTGCAACTATGGTAACTTCAACTTTATCTTCATCAAGACTATCATCAGAAGTCATACCATAAATGATATCAGCCATATCATCGGCAAGTTCATTTACTATACGCAAAGCATCTTGAATATCTACAAGAGATACATTTGGGTGATGTTTAAAGTGTATAACTACGCCCAAAGCACCTTCTATGCTAACATCGCCAAGCAATGGAGACTGTATGGCTTCTTTGACTGCCTCTTGCGGAGCGTTTTCGCCAACACCCTCGCCCACGCTCATTATTGCCATGCCTCTATGACTCATAATGGTTCTAACATCGGCAAAATCTATGTTTATATCGCCATTTCCAAGCACAACGCTACTCATGCCGCCAACTGCACGAGTTAGGACACGGTCGACTATTTTAAGGCTTTCTTTTACGCTCATTTTTTTATCTATTAAAGATACGAGTTTTTCATTTAGTATAACTATAACAGAATCGCACTCTTTTTTAAGCTCTTCAAGGCCTCTATCAGCCAATAAACGACGTTTTTTACCCTCGTATTCAAATGGTAAAGTAACAACACCAACAGCCAATGAGCCACTTTCTTTTGCTGCTTGTGCAACAACCGGAGCCGCACCAGTACCGGTTCCGCCACCCAAACCAGCAGCGATAAAGACGATATCAGTATTTTCAAAAGTGCATTTTAACTCATCATAGCTTTCTTCGGCAGATATTTTACCTATCTCTGGCTTCATACCAGCACCAAGTCCCCTCGTTGCCTTTTCGCCGATTTGTATCTTTGTATATGCTTTTGAGCGATCGAGTGCTTGTCTATCTGTATTTGCAACGATAAGATCAACTTCTAAGTCTGGGTATTCGGTTATCATAGTGCCTATCATATTGCCACCGCCACCGCCAACGCCGATGACTTTTATCTTTGTTCCGTAAGTGCTACGTCCCTCTTCGATTTTAAAATTTGCCATTTATTCTCCTTAAAACATCTGTGTTAGAGTATTCCAAACTCTACTCCACCATTTTGGTTTATTTTCTTTTTGAATATTAATGTCTGATAATTTGCTTTTGACATCATTATCTGGCATCGCTAAATCCTCTTGCTTCAACTCACTAAAATCAGGCTGACTTATTGTAGCCATATTTACTTCGTTATTAACCTCTTCAAAAACATTGTCAAAATCTGCTTTTGGTTTGCTGATAATTTCTCCACGATATCTCATACGCTTTTGTGAATCTATCTCATAAGGCGTAAATTCACCAGCTCCATACATACACAAACCAATAGCACACGAATTTGATGGATCTCTCATAATGTCATATAAGCCGTCCATTTCTCGTGGTTTAGCGACTCTAAATTGAATATCTGAAAAAACACTAGCCGCTATTTCTCTAAAATTTTCTATTTTCGTCATACCGCCGGTAAATACCACACCAGCGCCTATGATTTCTTTTTTACTCTTTATCATATCATGTAAAAATATCAAGGTCTCTTGCATTCTTGCATAAATCGCTCTTGAAATAACTTCAAGAGATACTTCGTTGCTTTTGCCCTCTTCGCCAAGGATAGGGAATTCTACAAGGTCAACCGACTTTTTAAGCAAAGCTCCGTATTTTAGTTTTATCTCTTCTGCTTTTGCAACAGGAGTATGAAGCAAAAGTGAAAGGTCATTTGTGATATGAGATGAACCAACAGGGATAAAGCCGTTGTATCTTATAGAGTTGCCAGAGTGAATCACGACATTGCAAGTCGATCCGCCCATATCTATCATCGCCACGCCAAGCTCTTTTTCATCAGCATTTAGCGTAGCTATGGCAGAAGCATAGCCAGAAAGCACGACATTGTCTATTTCTACCCCAGCCATTTTTACAGCTTTTTTTAGATTGCTAAGATAAGTTTTTTGAACTATTATGATATGAGTTGCAACTTCTAAACGATTCGCGTTCATACCGAGAGGATCTTCTATGTGATCTTGCTCGTCAACTTTAAAGTTAAAAGGCAAAACATGCAATCTCTCGTAATCACTTGGAATATTTGCATTATCATTTGCCATCGCAACTACGCGATTTATCTCGTTTATGCCTATCTCATGGCTTGGGATATTTACAACGCCAACACTATCGACACTTTTTGTATATGCACCAGAGATAGAAATGATAACTCTTTCAAAACGAGTTCCGGCAACTTTTTGCGCACTTAAAAGTGCATTTTTGATAGATTTTGAAGCTTGCTCGATATTGCTTATCGTGCCTTTTTTTATACCCTGAGATTTTTCAGAACCTATGCCGATTATTTTTAAGCTATCTTCGCTTTGATCGGCTATAACTGCACGAATCTGAAACGATCCGATATCAATGCCTAAAATTTTTGTTCCCAAAACTAACTACCTTTTAACGTATTCTTCTATTTTGTAATGCTTTTGCAATTCTTTTGTCAAATCTTGCATAAGCTCACTATTTTTCAGAGCCTTAATGTTTTGTAAAACTAACTCATTTTGTAACTTGTTAGTGTTAGTAAGCAACTCTTGTTCCAAAATTTCGTATACAATGGCTTTATTATCAAATTTTACTAAGCCTTTTTTGTTAGGAGAATCAAAAAGTTTTGCTATAAAATCACCAGTTTGCAATGCGTTAAGTCCGTTTATATCGGCATTGCTATCTTTTGATATCCATAGTTTGTTAGCCTTGTTAGCATCAAAATTATCTAATGCTTTTTTTGCATTTTGACTTAATATTTCTTGATTTTTTTGACTTAAATATAGTGCCTTAACCTCATCTCTTGCGTCTTTAAACTCTTTTGGTTTAGGCTGAATAATATTTTTAAGCTTAACGATAAGATATCCGTCTTGATAAACTATAGGTTTTAAAGTATCGCCTACTTTTGCATTTTTTATATCATCTAGTGGAATACTTGCATTGTCTTCACTAAAACTCATGGCTTTATCTGCCGAAATTTCACCTTTTTTAACGGCAACATATTTTGATAGTGCTAAGCTTTTTGTTTCTTGCAAGGCAAAGTCTTTTTTAACTTGCTCGCTAACATTTTCAAAAGGCAAAATTTTATCTTCACTATCTCGATAATTTGCTTTATTTTCTTCATAAAAAGCACTAACAGCACTAGCGTTAATATCGTTCAAATTTGTTGGTACATACAAGCTTTGCAACTCGTAAATCACCTTTGTCATGTATTTTTGCTTATTTTGCTCCCAAAGTTTTTTAAGCTCTTCTTCACTCGCATTTATATTGCTTGTATCGACATTAACGATCTCATAAGCAACTCTATCTCTCATAGAATAAATAGAATTTATAAGCTCCAAATCATTTTTGTTAGGATTAAGGCTTAATACAGAGTTTAATTTTTCAAGCAAAATTTCTTTTTTTAAATTTTCTTCAAAATCTTTCGGATTTATGCGATTTTTATTCAAGATATCATAATAAACATTTTTATCAAAAACGCCATCTTTAAAAAATGTCGTGTCGCTTGATACTTGTTTGACTATCTCTTCATCACTAACACTAAGTCCTAAATCATCAGCAAAATTTAAAAACATACTTTCTTGTATAGCCGAATTTAAGGCTAGGTTTTCAAGTCCTATTTCTTTTGCTTTTTCTTGTGTTAGTTTGCCTTCAAACATTGTGTTGTTATAGTAATGATAAAGTTGAGTATATTTATCGTTTAGATCCTGCATGCTTATATTTCTGTGTCCAACCTTGGCAACAGAATTTGCTCTGTTAGCGTTCATATCGTAAGCACCCCAGCCAACAAAACCAGCACCAACGAAAGCTATGGTGCTAACCCAGATGGTTACGACTAGGTATTTTTTATGTTTTTGCATCCAAGTTATCATGAAATTTCCTTAATTTTAATAACAAAGTGGTCAATTATACAAATTTTTCTCTTAAATATCGTTAAAATAGGCTTTGTAAGCAAAAATTACTAACACATTTGTGTTAGCAGGTTATTGATTTGACTTCTTTTGTAAGCATTAGAAGTTTTGCACTATTTTCAAGTATGGCTATTTGTTTGGCTACTTGTGAAGCAGTTCTGGCATAAATATACACTCCATAGCCTCTTATGACTATCATATTTGTGTGATTATCGACCAAATATCGATAAATTTCGGTGTCTGCCCTTTCGTACCAATCCTCGTATTGTTTTGGATCATGAACGTTTATCTTGCCAAAATTCATATATCCAAAATAATCCCTAGGCACAATGGTAGTGTGATCTAAACTATATGCTGTCGTATAGTGAGGCATGGCATAACAAACAAATTTTGCTTCGTTTATGTTTTTATAAATGTTTAAGTGTATATAAGCGTCAAGGCTGGCTTCGTTCCAACGATAATCCTGCTTTGAAGTAAGCAAAGCCAAATCACTATCTTGTAAATCATCAAAAATAGCATTTTGTTTATTTATCAAAAATTGATTTCCTTCGATTCTAGCCGATATCGAACCATGAAAAACGCCTATAAAATTTTTACGAAACATAGCCAAGGATACCTTTTTTAAAGCTTGGGCTGAATTTTTTATCTCCATTATCTTGCCTTTAAAAAATTTGGCAAATTATACACGATTTCACTTTTTAAGTAAAATTTTGCTAAATTCTCGCAAAAATTTCAAAAAAGGCTAAATCATCAAACAAATTTTATCTCCGCATAAAAGCGTACTTTTAAATGAAGTTAGCAAGGCTTTTAGCGATATTTCTGGCACTTTTATAGACTGTACCCTAGGCTTTGGCGGACATAGTGCCGAAATTTTAAAAAAAAATAAAAATTTAAATTTGATAGCCTGTGATAAAGATGATGAAGCCATAAATTTTTCAAAAAATCGTCTTAGTGAATTTGGCGATAGAGTGAAAATTTACAAAACAAATTTTGCAAATTTGCTTAAAATTTTAAGCCCAGATGAGTTAAAAAATGTCCGAGCTATCCTTGCAGATATAGGACTAAGTTCTTTGCAAATCGATAAAAACGAAAGAGGTTTTTCGCTTAATTCAGACTACTTAGATATGCGTATGGATACAAGTGCAAAACTAAATGCTTACGAGGTCGTAAATCATTATGGCAAAGATGAACTGGCAAGAATTTTTTACGAATATGGCGAGATAAAACAAGCGAAATTTTTAGCCGAAAAAATCATAAATGCTCGCTTACAAACTCCGATAAAATCAGCCAAACAACTTAGTCAAATCATAGGCACAAAAAGCGTTAATCAAAGAAGCATAAGCCTTGCAACCCTTGCTTTTCAAGCCATAAGGATAGAGGTAAATCACGAGCTTGACGAGCTTAAAAATTTGCTTGAAGGCATTGAAAATTCGGGCATAAAGGATTGTTTAGTCTGTATCATCAGCTTTCACTCGCTAGAAGATAGGATAGTTAAAAACACCTTTAAAAAATGGGCGAATCCTTGCATTTGTCCGCCTCAAATTTTGCGTTGCCAATGCGGTGCTTGTAATGCAAAAGGCGAGATAATCACGAAAAAACCGATAGTTGCAAGCGATGATGAAATAAAACAAAATTCACGAAGCAAATGTGCAAAAATGCGTATATTTAGGATAGAAAAATGAGCGAAAAAGACGAACTTTTAAGTTTACACGATGACGAACAAAAACACGAAACAAATTTATCGTTTAAAACATTATTAATATCTCTTTTAACTTTTGCAATAGTTCTTTGCTTTTTTTTACCAAAAATTTATATAGCAAATCAAATTTATTATATAAGCCGTGAAATCACAGAAATTAGCAACCAAAGAGACACGCTTTTAGAAGAAAATCGTGCCTTAAAAAGCCAACTTGAAAACCTAAAATACAGCATAACTATACTAAATCCACTTTCTCAATGACTTTTTTTAAAAATTTTATAAACGAGTACGATCCGGCTAGATTTTACCTCATATACTCGCTAAAAGCGACCTTCGCTGTTAGTCTAAACTGCTTTTTTTGCTACTTTTTTTTGGGCTTAACTTCGGCGATTTTTGCAGTAAATGCAACCATGAGTATATTTTTCTTATCGAATCTTGAAGCTAGCGAAAAACGCAAAACCGAATTTATCCTGCTTTATATCGCACTTAGCGTAGCCTTTGTGCCTTTTATAATGCCACTTATAAACTTGGGAATATGGCTAGCGGTTTTGACATTTTTTTGGATATTTTTAGTCGATATTAGCTCGCTTTATAGCGAAAATTTAAACAAAATTTTGCTTATAGTAAATGGCACTGGACTTAGTGGGCTTATAGTTTATAATAGCTCTGGTTTGCAACTTGATATGGCGATTTACGGTTTGCTTATAGGTGGCATAAGTGCGATATTTATCAAATTTGGCACCTTTTCAAAATACGGCTCTTTTACCAAAAATAGCATAAATATCGTAATCGGTGAGCTTTCAAACCTTTGCTCTGCCATGGGAGGTCAAGATTTTGACGCCGTATCGCAAAAAACCATGTCACGCATAAAAGAGTTAAAAGAGTTTTTCAACAGCGACAGCATAAACCTTAAAGATTCTCACCTTATCAAAAATGATTCTCGTGCGATTTTTTACCTTTACAAACTCGAAGAATCCGCCTTTCTTATCGGCTCGCTTTCAAATTTTTTCATAAATTTAAAAGATAAAGAACTACTTTTACAAGTAAAAAGCGAACTGCAAAAAAATATAAACGAACTTTACAATATCTTTAAAGACGAAGAACTAAATTTTTCATACGATGTTCTAAACTCCTTAAAGCAAACAAAACACATCATCTTTGCAAACACCCTATCAAGCATTTACACCAAATTTGAACTCATGAAAGATAGCAACGACGACAAAGTTTTGCTAAAACGGCCTAAAAAAATCAGCCTAAAAGATGCTATCGCAAAAATTTCACTAAGCGATGCAAACACACACAACGCCCTAAGACTAAGCCTTTGCATGGCAATAGCAATTTATATAGCACAAGCAACCAGTATAAGCCACGGTATCTGGATAGCCTTAGCTGTTATGAGCCTTAGCCGAAATAACCGCTTTATGTTTCGCTCGGCTTCTAAGCAAAATTTACTAGGCGGTTTTCTTGGTTTTGGCGTTGGTTATGCGATACTAAGCATTTTTAGCAATGAAATAATTTTGGTTTTGATAGCGATTTTGGGGCTATTTTTGCTGTATTATCTTAAAAATTATAGCCTTTTTGCTTACAGTGGCATACTCATGGCACAACTAACACTAACATTTTTCATCATCAAAAATGACTTTTTAGAACTGATTTTAGCTAGGCTTTCAGATATCGTTTTTGGCTATGGTTTGGTTTTTGCTATATATATGATTAGCTTGCCAAAAAGTGTTTTTGAGCTTGAAAGTCGCATACAAAATATACTAAGCAGACTTGATAAATTCATGCGAAACGGAGCGAATCAAGAAAACAAATTTAGCATAAAACAAGACGATATAAATACAAATTTGAACGAATTTAAGATGATGATAGAAAAAGAAAAAACGCAAAAATGGGCGAATTATCATCAAATTTTAAGTCAAATAAACCTCGAACTAATAAATTTAAATTCCTATCTCATAAGCACCAAACTTAACGACGATCCCATGCTTTACGCCGAAATTTCCTTAGTCGCGTCAAGATTTGAAATGCTTAGTAAAAAGATAAACAAACTTCCGTATTATTTTTTGTTAGATTTTAAAGTAAATAAAATAGTCAAAAAAAGCGATAAAAATTTAGCAAAATCCCTATCTATAATAGTTCAAAAACAAAATGAAATTTATTTGCTAGCGTCACTTTGAGCTATCAAATTTTCAAGTACATACTGTTCTAAATCTCTTTTGCAAACATTGTTTTTACTAGCTTTGCTGTAAATTTCATCTACTTTTTTGGAGTATTTTTCATAAGAAAAATATGGAAAATGCATCTGCCACGCTTTTTTTATACACTCAAAACTCATCTCTTTTCTAGCCCAAATTTTAAACATATCAAAGCCCAAAAATACAGCCGAAGTTAAAAAAATCGTGATCAAAATAGAAATATGCGTATCGACTATAACAAAAAAATTGTGAGCAATGATGATCAAAGGCAATAAGATAAAAATGCAAATCATGGCATAAATTTTGTAAGTTTGAGCGTAATTAAAACGAAAATTTAGTTTTGCTCCGTCTATTAACATGCCTTCGTTATATAGACTATTTGCTTCGAGTAAATCCCGAAACAAAACAGGTTGGTTTGAGAGTATAAAAATTTTATCTAAGATGAAATTCCTAAATTTTTCTTTCATTATCTGCTACTTTTAAAATTTTGTCAAAATTATAGCAAAAAAACAATAAAATCAGCCAAATTTTGCTACAATTTTAAAAAATTTTAAAGGAGAAAAATATGCAAGAAAATCTAAACGGCATAGTCTTTGTAAATGGCAAATTTGTATCTGCAAAAAAAGCCAAAATAAGCCCATTTGATCGAGGTTTTGTCTTTGGCGATGGAGTTTATGAAGTCGTACCTGTACTAAATTCAAAACTTGTCGATAGAAAAAAATTTTGGAAAAGATTCGAACAAAGTTTGGGTCAAATCGAGCTAGAACTGCCATACAACAAAGCAAAATTTGAGAAAATTTTATACAAAATCATAGAAAAAAATAATTTGCAAGAAGGTGGCATATATATGCAAGTTACCAGAGGCGTTGCACCGAGGGATTTTAAATTTATAAAAGGCTTAACACCAAGCATTTTTATATTTTGCTATAAAACCGATATCATCAACAATCCTCTTGTAAATACCGGAATCGAGGTCATCTCAACCCCAGATATTCGCTGGAAACGTCGAGATATCAAGTCTATCTCACTTTTGGGTCAATGTGTCGCCAAAAATGAAGCTGAAAAAGTCGGAGCTTATGAGGCTATCATGCATGAAAATGGCTTTGTTACCGAAGGTTCAAGTTCAAGCGTATTTATCATAAAAGATAATGTTTTGATAACAAAAGCACTTTCAAACGAAATTTTGCCAGGAATTCGTCGCAAAAATATCATAAAATTAGCCAAAAAAGCAGGACTACAAATAGAACTTAGAAATTTCACACTCGAAGAATTGTATAACGCCGACGAAGCATTTATAAGTGCGGCAACTTTGATACTCTTGCCTATCATCATAGCTGACGGCAAACTTATAAATGGTGGAAACATAGGCGAAAATACCCTTAGAATTCGCGAACTTTACGCCCAAAAACTAAAAATCGAAGCCAATTTTTTGGACTAAAAAGGAAAAAAATGGCTTACGAAAAAGTTATATCGGCTATAAATGATATAAAAAATGGAAAAATGATAGTTATGGTCGATGATGAGGACAGAGAAAACGAAGGTGACTTAGTATTTGCAGCGGATTTTTGTACCATGGAGCAAGTAAATTTTGCTATTTCTAACGCAAAAGGCGTTTTGTGTCTTGCCATGGATGACGAAAATGCAAAACGTCTCGAACTTACGCCCATGGTTGCTAAAAATACTTCTAGCCACGAAACAGCTTTTACCGTTAGCATAGATGCGAAAAACTGCACGACTGGCGTTAGTGCCTTTGAAAGAAATATGACGATAAAATTGGCTGCAAATGGCGATTCGAAAGCGAGCGATTTTGTCCGTCCGGGGCATATTTTTCCACTTATCGCAAAAAGCGGCGGGGTGCTAGTGCGAACAGGACATACCGAAGGCTCGGTAGATCTTTGCCGTTTGGCTGGACTAAGACCCATGGCTGCGATTTGCGAGATAGTAAAAGAAGACGGCAACATGGCAAGACGCAAAGACTTAGAAAAATTTTGCGAAAAATACGGCTTAAATATGCTCTCGGTTAGCGAACTTGTCGAATACAGACTAAGTCAAGAAAGTCTTATAAATATCATAGACACAAAGCCTTGCAAGGTAATGAAAAAAGATGTTTTGCGTTACGATATCTGCGATCACGAAAACGCTAGACATGTAGTTTATGCCTTTGGCGAGATAGGCGAAAGTGCAAATATCAAATTTGTAAAATCCGTCAGTGATTTTGACTTTATAAACTCACAAAAATTTGACGATTTGCTTTATGCGATAGAAATTTTAAAGCATGAAAACGGACTTTTGATCTTTATATCAAATCAAGCAAATTCGAGCAATACCAAAGACTACGGACTTGGAGCACAAATTTTAAAGCATTTTGGTGTTAAACACATCAAACTTCTTAGCTCAAACAAAAATAAAGAATTTGTTGGGATAAGCGGTTTTGGCTTGGATATCAGTTACCATGACTAAGCCCGTAAATACCATGGCAAATTTTAAAAAATTTCAAATTTGAAAGTTTAAAATTTTTAATATTCATCGCCTTATAAACAATAAATTTTGTTTATTTGGCGATAATTCTTACTATAAAATAAATCTAAAAAATTTCTAAAAACCAAAAAATTATTATATTGCACTTGATTTTCATTTAAATTAAGTTTTATTAAATTTTTATTTGCTAAAATATGCAAATTGTTTTCATAATCAGGAGAAAAAAATGAGTTTAAATGAACTAAAAGACGGAAGTGTCGCACTGATCACAAACATTAACGCCGATGATGAACTAAAACTTAGATTTTTTTCACTTGGCGTAAACGAAAATAAAAAAATAACTAAACTTCGTAGCTCATTAGGTCGTGCTACAATGGAAATTTTAGTTGATTCAACTTGCATAATACTTCGCCACGAAGAAGCCGAGAAAATCAGCATACAAGAGCTATAATGCAACAAATAAAAGTAGCTTTGATTAGCCAACCAAATGTTGGTGCTAGCACGCTTATAAATGCGATTTGCGATTCGGATTTAAAAGTCGGAAATTTTGCCGGAGTTACAGTAGAAGCCAGCTCGGCAAGCAAAATATACGATGAATATGAACTCATCATCACAGAATTACCCGGCATTTACTGCCTAAACGGATACCAAAGAGAAGAAAAAATCGCAGATGATTACTTACTTTACAACGATTATGATGTGATTTTAAATGTTTTAGACGCCACCGCCTTGCAAAGAAATCTTATTTTAAGCACCCAACTTATAAATACCGGCAAAAAAATGCTAATGGCACTAAATATGAGCGACGAGGCACAAAGCGAGGGCATAAAACTTAACACAAAGGCACTTGGCAAAGCTTTAAACATAGAGTGCATAGATGTTTGTGCTCAAAATAAAGAAAATATCGACAAGCTAGTAGAGGCGATAATTTCGACATTTAACGCCGATAACACGCCAAGAGAGTGCAAATTCTCTAAACAAATAGAATATGAAATAAGCAAAATTGCTACGATTTTGCAAAATTCAAACGCCGTTTTTTTAAGCAAACACAAACTAAGCTCGCGATATCTAGCCATCAAAATGATAGAAAGCAAAGAAAAATTTAAAGAATTTGAGGATTTTAACGAGGCTAGAAGCACTGCCGATAAAGCTATAAAAACACTGCTTGAAAGTCTAAATCTCAAAGACGAAAAAGATATTTTTATAAAACAAACCAGCGAATTTGCAGACACTTTAAGCAATATTTGCCTTGATGAAAGCAGACGCAAACCAAACATAACGCACAAAATAGACGCCATTTTAACTAACAAATACCTTGGTTTACCTATATTTTTATTTTTTATATGGCTTTTGTTCTGGTTAACCTTTACTTTGGGCGAATATCCTATGAATTTGATAAGCGATTTTATAACTTGGTCGCAAGATACCCTTAACGCAAAGATCAAAAACGAAACCCTACAAAGCCTAATATGTGACGGCATTATCGGCGGTTGCGGTAGTGTTTTGCTATTTTTACCAAACATTTTGTTACTATTTTTTGGCATTGCCCTACTCGAAGGTAGCGGATATATGCCGAGGGCTTCGTTTTTGCTTGATGGAATTTTTCACCGCTTGGGTATGCACGGACGAAGCTTTATACCGCTAGTTACGGGCTTTGGTTGCTCTGTGCCAGCCTTCATGGCGGCAAGGTCTTTAAAAAGCAGAAGAGATAGGCTAATTACGCTTTTTAGCATAAATTTTATGAGTTGCGGAGCGAGATTGCCTATTTATGTGCTCCTAATCGGTGCTTTTGTGCCTTCACAACACGGTGCAAACTGGCTTTTTGCCATATATATGTTTAGTGCGATAGTGGGTTTGATTTGTGCGAAAATCCTTAGTATAACGGCATTTAAAGGTAGCGATGAACCCTTTATCATGGAAATGCCAAAATACCGCATACCAAACTGGCGTTTAGTCTTTACCACCGTGCTAAGCGAAGGCTGGATGTATCTACGAAAGATCGGTACTTTCGTGCTTGGCGTCTCTATAATCATGTGGTATGCCAGCTCTTATCCGCAAAACACGCAAGAGCCAAATGCCTTGAATTCACAAGACGAAATGACACAAAATGTCGAACAAGACATTTCAAATAGTTACCTTGCACGTGTAGGAAAAAGCATTTCGCCCGTCTTTGATCCCCTTGGCATGGGCTGGGAGCAAAGTGTGGCTTTACTAAGTGGTTTGGGTGCAAAAGAGGCCATCATTTCGACGCTTGGTGTGCTTTACTCGGCTGGTAAAGACAGCGATGAAAAAAGCCTGATCCTACAAGACAAACTAAGACAAAAAATGAGCCTACCTACGGCTTTAAGTTTTTTACTTTTTGTGATGTTTTACAACCCTTGCCTTGCGGCTACAACTGCATTTTGGCGTGAAGCTGGGAATTTTAAATATGTAATGTATCTGTTTGTTTTTACAACCGGACTGGCATATATGATGGCATTTTTGGGCTATAATTTAGCAAAAATGTTTATCTAAAAATACTCATTTTTTTGATAATATTATCATTTTAAACGATAAAAACTATCATTACAATAGCAAAAATTTAAAAAACAAATCATCAAATTTGATAACTAGCAAAATCAAATTTGACAAATCTTACCAAATCATCAAATTTACTTTTATCAAATTTGATGAATATCTTACCGAAT
>JAILCJ010000074.1 GCA_024680445.1 Campylobacter sp. | reverse complement strand
ATTTGATAATTACAAAACCAAATTTAAAACATCAAATTTGTTAGCTTTTCAAAGTAAATTTGAACCAAATTTGATAATTCACTAAACCAAATTTGATAAAACAAAAAATCCACAGAGTAGCAAAAATATAATCAAATTTGATGAATTTAAAATCAAATTTAATCTTTAAAAGCCAAGCAAAAATAAAATGAGTAAAGCAAGGCAAAAGGCGAGTGAAAATTTATGAAGCTAAATAAAATTTGAGCCAATTTTATCGTAAAAATTAGCCCAAATTTTAGCTATTTTCAAAGATAAGGCTTATAAAAAGCTCTTAAATTATAAACTTATCTTTTTTTTGTAAGGTCTTGAAATTCCAGATATTTCTGGCTTTTATCAGCTCTTTTTTGTCGATATTTGCTATCAAAACCCCTTCGTCTTTGCCAAGTCTTTGGCTTGTTTGTCCAAGTGGCGTTATGACAAAGCTATCGCCGTAAAATTTCCAGTTTTCTTCGCCTTCGATTTTAGGATTTTTAACCTTGTATGAGCCTATGCGGTTGGCACGAATCACGCTTATACCATTGCAAAAAGCCCGAAATTTCAGCAACTCTTCCCAACGAGCATTGCTATCAAAGGTGCTAGCCGTCGGCACCAATAAAACATCTATATTTTTTTTCATTATGCTTAAAAAACTAGCGTCAAAATGCGTTTCATAGCCAAACATTACGCCGATTTTCAAATCCTTATAAGTAAAGCTCATAAAATTTAGCTTTTCGCTCTTGTTTGCAAAGAATTTTGCCTCGTTCCAATGCGAATAAGGCATCAAAATTTGTTGTTCGCAAAAGCGAAAAACCCCTTTTGAAAATCTCGCCACACCCTTAACCAAACCGCCATTTTTAGGCAAGACCAAAGGGGCAAGTATATCTAAATCATACTTTTTGCTAAGGCTGATTAGACTTTGTTTTTTTTCTGAACTTTGACGAGTTATCATGTTTTTTGGCATGAGTTCGAGCTCTTTGAAAAAGCTATTTAAAACATATTCGCCAAGCAAGATTAGCTCCGCTCCTTTGTCTTTGCAAATTTTAAGGTAATAATCCAGTCTTGATTCGCTAAGTGGCAAGGTTGCAAGCTGGATAAGTGCTATGCTACTCATTTACTTGCTCTATGCTTAGTTTTGCGTTTTCTAGCATTTTTCTAGCCTCGTCAAGCACCGCCTTGCCTTGTTTATGCAGTTTGAGACTTTCGTTTAAATTTACATCGTCTTTGTCGAGTTTAGCTAGAATTTCTTCGGCTTTTTTTAGTTTTTCTTCAAAAGTTTCGTTTTCTTCGTTCATTTTACCTTCCTTTTTAAAGCTCTTGTTACATACATATCAAATTTTTCTATCTCAACCAAAAATGCATCGTGTCCGTAATCGCTGTCTATCTCGATGTATTCGCAACTTTGAGTTCGCCCCATTTCACAAAGTGTTTTATAAATTTCACTCATGCACTCTGGGCGAAAAAGCAAGTCATTGCGAAAAGCAAACAAGCTAAGTTGGGCACGAATAGGCGAAAGTGCGTCTTTTAGGCTATCGTAATGACGCGTGCAGTCAAATATATTCATCATTTTTGTTATATAAAGATAGCTTAGCGGATCGAATCTTTTGGCAAAACCATAGCCGTTATACTCCATGTAAGTATCAACAGAAAATCTGCCAAAAAGTTCGTATAAACCATCTGTTTGAGCGTAATTTCTACCAAATTTGGCGTCCATGCTATCTGGGCTTAAAAAGCTAATATGCCCCGCCATACGCCCATAAGCAAGCCCACTAAGTCCGTTTTTTGCGATATCGTTTTCATCATAAAGTCCGTTTTTGAAATTCGCATCGTTTTTGATAGCTTGCATGGCTATGCTATTAAAAGCTATCGCCCACGCCTTTGTTTGATAAGTGCTTGCCATCATGATAACTCTATCGGCAAAATCTGGAAATTCTATCGCATAACAAAGTGCTTGCATACCGCCCAAACTACCGCCCACAACGGCGTGAGCGTGATAAATTCCAAGTTCGTGCAAAAGTCTAACCTGAGCCTTTACAACATCGCTTATGGTTAGGACAGGGAAATTTAAGCGGTATTGTTTTTTGGTGCTTGGATTTATGCTAAGAGGACTTGTTGAGCCAAAGCAAGAGCCTAAGATATTTATGCAAATTACAAAAAATTCATTAGTATCTATGGCTTTATCATCGCCTATAAGTCCGTCCCACCAGCCACTTTTGCTATCGTTTTCGTATCTACCGGCTGCGTGGTGCGAGCCAGTTAGAGCATGGCAAACGACTATGACATTGCTTTTTTCAGCGTTTAGCTGCCCGTAAGTTTCGTAAGCTAGTTCAAATTCGCTCAAAATCCGACCGCTTTCTAGATAAAGCGGTTGGGTAAATTTGATTTTATTTGTTTGTAAATTTAGCACTAATTTACTTTATAGTTTGGTGCTTCGTGAGTGATAACAACATCGTGAACATGGCTTTCTCTAAGTCCAGCAGATGAAATTTCAACAAATTGAGCTTTTTGCCAAAATGTTGGTATATCTTTGGCACCGCAATATCCCATAGAGCTTCTTAGTCCGCCTATCATTTGATGAATCACATCTTTTATGCTGCCAGCATAAGGCACACGACCTTCTATGCCTTCTGGGACTAATTTATCTTGGGCTGTGCCTTCTTGAAAATAGCGATCCGAACTACCTTTTTGCATAGCGCCTATGCTACCCATGCCACGATAAACCTTATACTGGCGACCTTGTGCGGTTACTAATTCGCCAGGGCTTTCTTCGCAACCAGCAAGCATGCTACCAGCCATAACGCAACTAGCACCTGCTGCAAGGGCTTTTGCGATATCACCAGAGTATTTTAAACCGCCGTCTGCTATGACTGGTATGCCGTATTTCATCGCCTCTTTGGCACAATCATCTATCGCTGTTATTTGCGGTACGCCAACGCCTGCAACTATACGAGTGGTACAAATCGAACCCGGTCCTATGCCGACTTTTATGCCGTCAGCACCAGCGGCTGCAAGGTCTTTAACGGCTGCTGGGTTTGCGATATTACCAGCGACTACATCAACATTTGGGAATTTTGCCTTGACTTCTTTTAGGGTATCGATGATGCCTTTTGAGTGTCCGTGAGCCGAGTCTATAACTATAACATCAACGCCGGCTTCAACGAGAGCTTCTGCCCTTTGGATATGTCCAACACCTATGGCTGCACCAACTCTAAGTCTGCCATAAGCGTCTTTGTTTGCGTTTGGATATTCTTTTCGTTTTTTAAGATCTTTTATAGTGATAAGTCCGTCTAGTTTGCCGTTTTCATCGACGATAGGAAGTTTTTCTACACGATTTTCGGCAAAAATTTTCTCTGCATCATCAAGAGTGCAACCTTTTGGTGCGGTGATGAGCGGAGCCTTTGTCATGCGGTCTTTGACTAAGGTTTTTGGGTCGCTTTCAAAGCGAAGGTCACGATTTGTTAAAATGCCTATCAAGGTTTTATCGCTATCTACGACTGGCACGCCTGAAATTCTAAGTTCAGCCATAAGATCAAGCGCTTCACCAACAGAAGCATCTGGATATATAAAAATAGGATCTATGATGACGCCACTTTCGCTTTTTTTCACTCTTTTTACTTCTTTGGCTTGACTTGCAACATCCATATTTTTGTGTATGATACCAAGTCCGCCAAGTCTTGCCATCATGATAGCGGTTCTATGCTCGGTTACCGTATCCATAGCCGCCGAAACGATAGGGATATTTAAAGGCACATTTTTACTAATGCGACCAGAGATATTTACCTGTTTTGGCAAAACTTCGCTGTATTGAGGAACCAACAAGACATCATCAAATGTCAAAGCCTTTTTGATCAAATTCATCCTTTATCCTTTCACTATTTGTTCTAAGCTATAAGCACCGTCTATAAGAGTTTGCTCGTCAAAGGCCTTGGCGATAAACTGAGCACTTATGCTTAAATTTTCATTTGCTTTTGCAACTGGAACAGAGATAGCCGGAAGTCCAGCCAAATTTACACTTATGGTATAAATATCGCTTAAATACGCTTTTAGCGGATCGCTAAGTGCACCAAATTTAGGGGCAACGGTCGGAGATACTGGCATAAATATAAGGTCGTTTTGCGATAAAATTTTCTCGTATTGTGCTTTTATGTGAGCTCTTGCCTTTTGAGCTTTTATATAATAAGCGTCATAGTATCCGCTACTAAGCACGAAAGTCCCGAGCAAAATTCGTCTTTTTACCTCTTCACCAAAACCCTCGCTACGAGAATTTATATATAGTTGTTTTAAATTTTTTGCCTCTGCTCTTCTGCCATATCTAACGCCGTCATATCGGCTAAGGTTCGCACTAGCTTCGGCGGTTGCGATGATATAATAAGCCGCTATATCAAATTTAGAATCTTCAAAATCAGTATAAGTTATGTTATGACCTGCACTTTTTAGCTTGTCTATGGCTAAATTTAAGGCTTTTTTTGTTTCCTCATCGGCGTTTTGGACATAGTTTTTGATAACGCAAATGTTAAGTTTGCGATTTGCGTCCATTTTATCGGCTACGCTTTTATACTCTGTATCAACGCTGGTGCTATCGTGACTATCGTATCCAGCGATGATATCATAAAGCAAGGCGGCGTCTTCGACATTTTGAGTTATAGGTCCGATTTGATCAAGGCTGCTCGAATACGCTCCAAGTCCGTAACGACTAACTCTGCCATAGGTAGGTTTAAATCCAACGCAAGCACAAAAAGCCGCAGGTTGGCGTATGCTACCGCCGGTGTCCGAACCAAGTGCTGCTATGGCAAGTCCGCCACCAACAGCCGCTGCCGAACCACCGCTACTACCGCCGGGTACATGGGCGTGATTTAGCGGATTTAGAGTTTTGCCATAAAAGCTACTTTCTGTCGTACTACCCATAGCAAATTCGTCCATATTTGTCCTACCAAAAGGCGATAAATTTGCACTAAGTAGTTTTTCTATAACGGTGGCGTTGTAAGGCGAAACATAACCTTGTAAGATATTTGAAGCACAAGTTACGCTCCAACCTTTGACTTGAATATTGTCTTTTATGGCGATAGGTATGCCCTCGCCAAGCTTGCCCAGTGGCAAATTCGCAAGTTGTTCGACATAAGCGCCGAGTTCTTTTTGGGCTAAAATTTTTGCTTCTAATTCTTGTCGAAATTGTTTTATCTCGTCTGGCGAAAGTTTTAAAGCCTCTTTTAGTGTTATCATTATTTGTCCTTATTTGTCTTAAATTTATTTACAAAAACAATGCCGACAAAGGTCGCTAAAAGTATTAAGGCGATCGTTGTGGCTATAAAAGTTGTGCTTACTGGTTGGCTAAACACTTTATTCTCCAAGGGCTTTTGCACATCTTTGGCAAAGTTCGCCTTCTTTTTTGGCATTAAATTTCCAGCACCTTGGACATTTGTGTTCTTTGGCTAAGATGATTTTGAATTTCTCATCTGAAATTTCAAATTCTGCTAAGCTTTCATCATTATCAAATTTGCTTATCTTGCTTATCATGAACCAATCCGCGATATCTTCACTATCAAGTTGCAATAATTCTTTGCTAGTCGTTTGAAGTTCGAGTTGTAGGGTTGAGTTTATCTTTTTGTCTTTTTTAAGAGCGTCTATTAGTTCGAAAAATTTCGCTCTGCTGGCAAGTAAAAGTTCGTCCTCTACTTTAAAATCATTTTGTAAGCCTTGATAAACTATGTCAAAACCGTCTTTTGCACCATTTTTAATAATTTGCGGAGCGTAGTCCATAACCTCATCTATGGTATAAGTTAAAGTTGGTGCAAGAAGCGGTAAAAGCGAACGAGTTATGAGAGTCATCGCACTTTGAGCACTTGTTCTACGCGATGAGTTTTTATCCTCGCAGTATAGTCTGTCTTTGCAGATATCAAGATAAATTCCGCTTAGATCGGCTGAAATAAAATTCAAAAGTATATTAAAACCCTTTGAAAAATCGTAATTTTTAAAGGCTTTTTCGCACTCATCAAAGGCATTTTTGGCTCTGCTTAGTATCCATTTATCAAGTAAGTTGAAATTTGTATTTAGTTCTTGCAAATCATTGACATTTGCTAGTAAAAATCTTATGGTATTACGGATTTTTCGGTATTGTTCGCTAACTTGTGCAAGGATAGATTTGCTGATTTTAAGATCGCTTGAATAATCACTTAGTCCAACCCAAAGACGCAAAATTTCGACACCGTATTGTTTAGCGACATCTTGCGGAGCGACGACATTTCCCTTGCTCTTACTCATTTTTTGACCCTTTTCATCAACGGTAAAGCCGTGAGTTAGGATAGTTTTGTATGGAGCGTGAGAATTTACGGCGGTGCTAACTAAAAGTGAGCTTTGAAACCAGCCTCTGTGTTGATCGGAGCCTTCAAGATACATGTTTGATGGATAATCACCAGCGTCATAGTTTTTGCTTTCTAGCACGGCTTTCCAAGTCGAACCGCTATCAAACCAAACGTCCAAGATATCCATGACTTTTTCGAGATTTTGCGGATCCAAACCGCTATCTGGTGGCAATAACTCTGCTATGCTTAGATCCCACCAAGCGTCTGCGCCTTTTTTGGCAAAAATTTCTGCTACATGGTCTAAAATTTTTGGCTCAAAAATAACTTCTTTTGTGTCTTTTCGTCTAAAAAATGCTATCGGCACGCCCCAATCTCTTTGGCGAGAGATACACCAGTCAGGGCGATTTTCTATCATCGAACCTATACGTTTTATGCCTATGCTAGGGTAAAATTTGACATTTTCTAATTCGGCTCTTGCGACTTGTCTAAGGGTTTTGCCATCAAGTTTTGCTTCGTCCATGGCTATGAACCATTGTTTTGTAGCACGATAAATCACAGGTTTGTGTGTTCGCCAGCAAAATGGATAAGAGTGCGTAAATTTCGATACTTTCAATAAATTTTCACCCAAAAGTTCTAGGATTTTTTCATTTGCTTTAAAGATATGCATACCAACAAATTCATCTACAACTTCTGGTTTAAATAACCCAAATGCCTTTACGCTTTCATCAAAGCAACCGCCGTCATCAACCGGCATAATCACTTGTGTAAAGCCGTATTTTAGGCAAACATAATAGTCATCTTCGCCGTGTCCTGGAGCTGTATGAACAAGACCTGTGCCTCCGTCCATCATAACATGATCGCCTAGTAAAAATTGCGATTTTCTGCCGTTTAGTGGATTTATGGCGTGAGAATTTTCAAGCAAAGATGAATCAAATTCTTTTATGATTTGTCCGCTTGTTAAGCCTTGTGCGACCAAAGAGGATAAAAGTTCTTTTGCAAATATCAAATTTTCAGCCGTTAAAACATATTTTTCATCTGGTTTTAGGCTTATGGCTTGATTTGAAGGCAAGGTCCAAGGCGTAGTCGTCCAAATGACTGCTTTTGCATTTTTCACATCAAGTTTTGCAAGGGCGTTTGTGTCAAGTTCAAAGGCAACAAAAATGCTGTAATCCTCTTTGTCTTCATACTCGACTTCGGCTTCTGCAAGGGCTGATTTTGCCGCCCAACTCCAATACACCGGTTTGCTTCTTTCTACCAAAAGTCCTTTTTTTGCGATTTCACAGAGGGCTTTGTAAATGTCGGCTTCAAATTCAAATTTTAAAGTTAGGTATGGGTTGTCAAAGTCACCGATAATTCCAAGAGTTTTAAACTCATCGCTTTGAATTTTTATAAATTCTTTTGCGTGAGCTCTACAATGTTCGCGAATTTGCGTTTTAGACATAGTTTTTTTGGCGTCACCAAGTTTGACTTCAACTTGCTGTTCTATCGGCAATCCATGGCAATCCCAGCCCGGAACATAGCGAATATTTTCACCGAAAAAATAATGAGTTTTTGTTATGATATCTTTTAAAATTTTATTTAAAGCGTGTCCGATATGCAGGTGTCCGTTGGCGTATGGAGGGCCGTCGTGTATGCTAAAACTTACGCCAACGTTTTGGCGATTTTTTTTCATTTTGTCATATATTTTGCGTTCATCGTACCATGAAGCTATGCGTTTTGGCTCATTTTGTGGCAAATTTCCACGCATAGGAAACTCAGTTGTTGGGAGTAAAAGTGTATCTTTGTAGTCCATTGTCTGCCTTGAATATAAAAATTTGCGAATCTTAGCCAAAAAATGGTTAAATAGCACTGAAAAATACGCTTTTTTAAAAAATTTAAGCTATAATAAATCAAAGGAGCAAAAATGAAACACGCGATTTTAATAATAGGCGATGATTTACTCGCAAATAAGGGCTATTTAGACTATATTTTTGATAATTACTGCGAACATTTTGGTGAACTAGGACCTGTGAAATTTCAAAACCAAAGCGGAGAATTGCTTTTTGCGATAGAGCCTTTGGCTAAGGAATTTGACAGCGTTTGTGTATTTTGCTCGGACGAAAATTTCGCCACCATGAGTAAAATTTTAGCAACTCACACAGGCGATACTTTGGTGCTTGATGATGAAAAAAACATTATCCCTAAAAAATCTCTTGTTTCAAAGCAAAATTCATTTTTGATAAAACTAGGTTCGGCTTATGTAAATCTCATCAACGCAAGTCCTACAAAAAAAATGGGTGAAATTTTATTGCCAAATGATGATGAAATCGTGTATTTTACGCTATTTGATATAGATAAAGAAGGCGTTAAAATTTTACTAAATACCATAGCTAAGCCGTATAAAATCAGCATTACAATGAGTGAAATTTTACCAAACTGGATAATCATAAGAGCGAAAAAAGACTTACAAATCAGTCAAATGGGACAATTTTTACAAAGCGTAAACAATCTCTTTTCGCAAAAAATGATACCCGGACACGACCCTTTGAAATTTATAGCTCAAACTTTAAGCGATGCAGGACTTAAAATCACTTTTGCAGAATCATGCACGGCTGGGCTTTGCTCGGCAAAATTAGCAAGATATAGCGGAATTTCATCAGCCTTTGACGGCTCACTTGTAACTTACGCAAATCGCATAAAAAACGAGTGGTTAAATGTAAGCACTGAAATCTTGCAAAACAGCGGTGCAGTAAGCGAAGAGTGCGTCCAAGAAATGTTAAAAGGTGCTTTGCAAGCCAGCGATGCGGACTTTTGTTTGGCGATTAGCGGTATAGCAGGTCCAGACGGCGGCAGCGATGAAAAGCCGGTGGGATGCGTTTTTGTCGGTGCTATGGGTAAAGACGGCAGAGAAATAATCCTTCGTTTGCAACTTGACGGCGATAGAAATTTCATACGAGAACAAAGCGTCATGGGCGCATTTGCTTGCCTTTTACGACTTTATCCGCATATCTTTTTTAAAGAAGATGCCTAAAATTTGCATTAAAGCCTTTTGAATCTGCTTTAAAAGGCTTTAAAAAATCAAATTTAATAAATTAATTTTTTTGATCCAAAAACCATAAGCTATATAAATAAAGTAAGATTTATAGTTCATTTAAATAAAATTTGATTTTTTAAAATTGCCGAAGTTTTAGTGTCGCTCAATAAAAAAATTATAAAATTTACATATCAAATTTGATGATTTTTTATATAGTTAAGCAAAGTTTTGCTATTATCTACAATTCAAATTTTTATCAGGATAAAGAGTGAAAAAGGTTCATTTTATAGGTATAGGCGGTATAGGCATATCCGCACTTGCAAGATTCTTAAAAGAAAAAGGCTATATCATCAGTGGTAGCGATATAAAAGAGAGTAAAACCACGCAAGAGTTACGAGAAGAAGGCATACAAGTAATTACTCCGCATTGCAAAGAGGCGATAACAGATCAAGACTTTGTGGTGTATTCTGCGGCTATAAAACCTGACAATATCGAACTAAAAGAGGCAAAAGCCAAGGGCATAATTTGCTATTCAAGAAAAGAGGCCTTGCCCTTTGTTTTAAACGATAAAAAGGTTTATTCAGTAGCCGGTGCTCACGGCAAAAGCACAACTTCGGCAATGCTAGCAAGCCTTATAGAAGGCTCCGTTATCATAGGTGCTGTTTCAAAACAATTTGGCTCAAATATGCGTTACACACAAAGCGAAAATGTTATTTTTGAAGCCGATGAAAGCGATTCAAGTTTTCTTAACTCGAATCCTTATTTAGCCGTTGTAACCAACGCAGAACCTGAACACATGGAGCATTATAATTATGACCTTGAAAAATTTCACGCCGCATATCGAGGCTTTTTAGAACGTGCAAAAGTGCGTGTTATAAATGCCGAGGATGAATTTTTAAGCACACTAAAACTAGACGCCATAAGGCTTTATCCTAGCACGGATATCACAGAAGTTGCCATGGTTGTGCGGGATTATCAGCCATACACGAGTTTTAACTTAAAAAAACTTGGCAAATTTGAAGTTTTTGGACTCGGCTTTCACATAGCCATAGACGCAAGTTTAGCGATTTTGGCGGCACTTGATGAAATTTCTTTAAAACAAATTAGACAAAATTTACTTAGCTTTAAAGGCACAAAAAAACGTTTTGATATACTCACGGCAAATTCCAAATTTGTTTTGATAGATGACTATGCTCATCACCCAACCGAGATAAAAGCTACCTTAAAATCTGTCTTTGAATACGCAAAATTGCTTGGAATTTCTCGTGTTGTAGCTGTTTTTCAACCTCATCGCTACACCAGACTTAGTGCAAATATCGAGGGTTTTAAAGAGTGCTTTAAAGGCGTTGATGAACTCGTTATCTTGCCTGTTTATGCTGCTGGTGAAGCTGCGATTCCGGTGGATATGAAAAGTGAATTTAAAGATTATAAACCAGTTTTTACCGACAAGCTTATAAGAACGCAAAATGGCTTGGAATTTACAGATGAATTTGGGGTTAAAAATAGCCTAAATGACGGTATAGTTGTAGGTTTTGGAGCCGGCGATATAAGTCTTATGCTAAGGGGTGAAAAGTGAGTGAGTTTAACGAAAATGAAATTTTGACTCACATAAAAGACGATAAACTCGAAACTGCCGAGATAGACAAACTTTTGGCTTTAAATAAAAAAGATATCAACATTGCCCTTGCAAGATGTCAAAATTTAAATGACACTCAGGTGGCAACTCTTATAAAAAATGGCGTTTATATGGTGATTTCAAATTTGATAGATTTTCAAAATTTAAGTGAAGAAAATAAAACAAATTTGATAGAAAAAATGCAAAAAATGCCCAAACTTTATAGTGAATTATTAACAAAATTTGGGAGCAAACAATGATAAAAAATCTTATGGTTTTGTTAGGTATAGCCGTGCTTTTTACGGCTATTTGGGCGATAAAAGATGAAAAACTAAGTAAAAAATTTAAGACGATTTTGACCTTGGTTTTGCTTGGCATTTTGCTTTTTGCTTATATCTTTGAAAGCGTTCAAAGTGGCAAAAGTGCAAACAGCCGTGAAATTTTGCAAAATTTCAATCAAGGCAAGATCATACTTTGCCGTGATATCAATGTTTCGCAAGAAAAATTTAATTATGAATTTGGCACTGGCTGTTTTATGCCAAAAAGAGAATTTAAAGAGTTAAATGGCTTGATTTTGCCTATAAGCGAGTGCAAAAAATATGAATAACGCCGACATCATAAAAAAGCTTGATTTGCTCGAATACATCGACAAATTTGAAAGTTTTTTGTCTCGCAAAAAAGAGCTTTTTATGCAAGGCGATAGCAAAATTCACTTTGAAAATATTAACGAACTTAGCAAATACGACTTTAATGCCCCGCAAAAAAGTCAAAATCTCGATGACGCCTTAATACGACTTTCAAAACTAGCCGTTTTGCATATCAGCGAAATAAACGAATTTGCTAAGATTATTTCATATTTTTTGTATCTAAAAAATTTAAATTTTCAAAACCGACTTGGCGAGTGGGTTGGCAAAATCATAATAGATGAAAACATGCAAAAACTTGCAAATTCTTTCGATAAAAACGGCGAATTTAAAGATGAAGTTGATGAAAGATTTGCTCAAATCAAACAAGCTCAAATTTATAAAAAGCAACAAATCGACAGCGAACTAAGACGTATAATTTACTCCAAAAATCTCGCCCCTTACCTTGTAGATACACAAATTCACTTTATAAACTCACAAGAAGCCTTGCTGGTGCGTGGAGGATTTAACCATGTGCTTAAAGGCGTTGTGCTTTCTCGCTCGGCAAGTGGCTATTTTTATGTAACTCCAAGTGCGATAGAAAAATTGCAAAAAGAACAAAGCGAATTGCTCGATAAAAAAGAGCAAGTCATCTACGAACACTGCAAAATTTTTAGTGCGATGATGAATAAAAACTTAGGATTTTTAAAATTTATAAATAAAAGTTTTGATATCTTTGATGCCTATGCTGCAAGGGTTTTCATGGCAAAAAGCATGGATTTAAATTTCGTGCTTAGCGATAATTCAAGCGAGATTATTTTAAAAGATTTTGCTCATCCAGCACTTAAAAATCCTAAACGTATAAGCGTAAATTTTACTAAAAAGGTGCTTTTGATAACCGGTGTAAATGCTGGCGGAAAATCAATGCTTTTAAAATCCATAATCACAGCCGCTTTTTTATCCAAATACCTTTTGCCACTTAGCATAAATGCCAATGGTTCAAAGATAGGCACTTTTCGCGAATTTGACGCCATTATCGAAGATCCGCAAAGCGTAAAAAATGACATTTCTACCTTCGCCGGTAGGATGGTGCATTTTTCTAAAATTTTTAACAAAAAATCCCTTTTAATCGGCGTTGATGAAATAGAACTCGGAACTGACTTTGAAGAAGCAGCTAGTCTTTATGGTGTCATTATAGAAAAATTAATCACCCAAGATATAAAATTGCTTATCACCACCCACCACAAACGACTCGCAATGCTTTTATCAAAAAATAGCGAAGTCGAGCTAGTTGCCGCACTTTATGATGAAGTAGCCCAGCGTCCTAAATTTGAATTTTTAGGCGGAACTATCGGCAAATCTTATGCCTTTGAAACCGCACAACGTTACGGAATTCCTGTAAATTTGGTTTCTCGTGCAAAACAAATTTATGGCGAGGATAAAGAAAATTTAAATGAAATTCTCACAAAAACACTAAATTTGCAAAGTCAGCTAAACGATAAATTAGCCAAAACGCAAAAAAAAGAGCAAAAACTAAACAAGCTTTTAGATGATTTAAAATTCCAAAAACAAGCGGATAAAGAACGTTTAGACAAGACGATTTTAGGGCTTGAAAACCAGTATTATAAAGCCATAAACGAAGCAAAAAAAGCTGTAAATTTGAGTGATGTTAAAGAAAAACAACGTGCCATAAATCGTGCAAACGAGGCAAAAAAAGCTATAACTTTGCCAAAAGCCGATGAAGCACAAGAACTTAAAATCGGCGATAATGTCAAATACGGCAACATCAAAGGCGTTGTTTTAAGCATAGCCAAAAACGATGCTATCATACAAAGCGAGGGCATAAAACTTCGTTTACCTCTTTCTCAACTTCGCAAAAATGGCAAAGCGGTAGTGCTTAAAAGCAAAAATGATGTAAAAATAAGTGTTGATAAACCAAAATCAGCAAATGTTGTGCTTGATTTGCACGGACTTAGGGCCGATGAAGCCATAGAAAAACTTGACAAATTTATATCCGATAGCTTAGTTATGGGCTTTGATGAGGTCAAGGTTTATCATGGCATAGGCACGGGCAAATTATCTTATGCGGTGAAAAATTTTCTAAAATCTCACCCAAGTGTGAAGGAATTTTTCGATGCTCCACCAAACGAAGGTGGCTTTGGTGCTAAAATTATGCGATTTTAAAAATATGCTATAATACGCGAAAAAAATAAGGCAGGGTATGGGCGACAAGATAAAATCAGAAAAACTTCGTAGCGTGTTAATTGTTATTGCCGCTGCGATTATAACTATCTCTTTTATCGACTTTGCGGTTTATTATTTCAAATATCAAAAAGTTACTGCCGAAGGAAGTATAGACTACGAAAAAACCGCAAAAATTATCCTTGAAACTTATATGAACAATGCAAAAAAAGTTGATTTTGTAAATAGCAAAGAAAAAATTAATTATATCAATCAACAAATTTCAAATCGCTCTTATATCCTAAAACGCGAATTTAACGGCGTTTATCGTGTAGATACCACAAATGATGTTGCCTATAAAAAGGGTGATGAATTTATAGACAAAGAGTGCGGACTTGGATTTAGACAGCATAGTTTTGCTGACGGAGTATTTTTATACAAAAAAATAGCCCCATCAGATAGGGTTTATATCTGTGCTTTTGATAAAGGTCCAGAAGACTATATAATCGGCTATAAATACCTCGTCGCTCAAAGCATGAAGGATACATCAGACATAGATTTTAAAGACTGGGTAGTTCAAAATTTGGTCTTAACCGTAATAGCTAGTATTTTCGGTGCAACCATTTATGTGATCTTGATGCTTTGGTTTGTCATGAGATATATTAAAATCAAACAAGGCTATAACAAATCTCGCCTAAAATACAAAAACGAAGTCAAAAATTTACGCTCTAAATTATACATCGAACCGCTTACCGGACTTAATAACAAAATGGCACTTATCCGTGATATAGAAACTTACACCATGCCAAAACTTATTATCATAGACATAGACGAATTTAATAAAATGAATGATTATTATGGTAAAGAAATTTGCGATAATATATTAATTTACATGGGTAACACCATAAGAGATTTTGCAAAACAAGAAAATATGAGAGCTTATATACTTCAAGCAGATAGATTTGCCTTGCTTGAAAATGGCGATTATTTCATAGACAGATACGAGGATTTGGCAGATGAACTTTTAAGCCATTTTAAAGGCAGGATGATAAGCGTTAGAAACGCCTCAAAAGAACCGGTTGATGTTGAAGTTCATAATACCATAGGCATAGCTTTGGAAAAAGAAAATATCCTTATAAAAGCCATGACAGCCCTAAAAACCGCAAAACTTCAAAGCAAAGATTATGTATGTTTTTACAAGGGGCTAAATAAAAATGAAGAGTATAAAAATCAAATCGAATATTCAAGCTTCATTAGAAATGCTATTTTAAATAACAAGATTACGCTTTTTTATCAACCAATATGCGGTAAAGACGGCAAAGCAAACAAATACGAATGTTTAATTCGCATAGTAGATAGCGATGAGATCGTTTCTCCACACGCATTTTTAGATGTCGCTAAACGTATAAAAAGATATGCTGAACTTCAAAAAATGGTTATCACAAAGGCGGCAGAACAGCTCAACATGGATAAAAATCTCATACTTAGCATAAATATAAGCGCTAGGGATATGGTAGATGGCGATGTGAGTTTGCATATAGATAATATACTAAATAAATACGATATTGCCGATCGTTTGATCTTTGAAATAATAGAAAACGAAAGCACTGAAAATATCGATAGGATAGAAAATTTCATCGAAAAAGCTAAAAAAATGGGCGTAAAAGTTGCCATAGACGACTTTGGCTCGGGTTATTCGAATTTTTCATATATTTTGAAGTTAAAACCGGATTTTATAAAGATAGACGGTGCTATCACAAAAAATATAGACACGGATAACGATTCTTATCTTATCGCTCGTGCCATTGTCAGTTTCGCAAGGGATCTTGGCATGAAAACCATAGCTGAATATGTACACTCTCGTGATGTTTTTGAAATTTGCAAAAAACTTGGAGTTGATGAGTTCCAAGGATATTATTTAGGTCAGCCTATGAATAAAATAGCCTAAATTTGGGCTATTTTAAATCTTTTTCTATCAAATTTGATAACTTTTAAATTTACAAAAGCCTTAACATTTACTTTATAAATTTTTTCTACAATGCCAAGCATCTTTTACAAAGGATGGTCTATGTTTAAGATAAGCAAAGTCGCCCTTGCAAGTTTAGTGCTTGCTAGTGGGCTATACGGACACAGCAGAGTTGTCATAGTCATTGACCCGTTTTTTGGTATGTATGGAGCTTTTCATCCGCGTCCTAGACCGTATTTTTCGCATAGATACCACAGACCATTTTATTTGCCACATCGTCCGCACCGCCATTGGGGCGATAGACGCAAATTTGGTAGAAACGACAGACATTTTGACCAACCCAAACATAAACCTAAAACATTTTCAAGGGAGAAAAGATGAAAAAGATACTTTTTACTTCAATCATAGTTGCTAGCACACTTTTTGCAGCCAATGTAAATACCGAAGCCATCGCAAATGCAGACGCTAAAACCTTGGCTACTCTTGCTTTTGAAAACAAGAAAAAGGCTGGTGAACTTGAAGGCGAAGCAAGAAAACTAAGACATGAATTTAGCAAAGCAGTCAAAGAAAAACTTTCAAAGCTAAATGCCGAAGACAGAGCAAAATTTATGAGAGAGTACAAAAAAACTCTTGATGAAAAAATAGATTCACTAAGCGTTAAAGAGGCTAGAAGACTGGGTTTTATACCGCCTAGGGTGGATTATCATAATTTCACAGCAAACAAAACCAAAGCTCATAAATTTGTTGAAAACAAAGGGCAAAAATAAGTCTGTTAAAAGCTATTTTTTTATATTATCGTTTAAAAAAAGGACACCGATGAGTAAAATTTTGATAGTCGAAGATGAAGCCATGTTACTTGATATGATGAGTTCATATTTGCAAAACGAAGGCTTTGAGATCAAGGGTGTTAAAAGCTATGACGAAGCGGAGGACGCGGCTTATGAAAACAACTTTGACTTATGGATCTTTGATGTCAAAATCATCGGTGGCAACGGCTTTGCCTTGCTTAAAGACTTACGAGATGCAGGGCGAAACACCCCATGCATTTTTACCACTTCTTTAAATAGCATAAACGATATAGATAAAGGCTTTAAAAGTGGGGCTGATGATTATATAAAAAAGCCTTTTGAGCTTAAAGAGCTTTTACTTCGTGTAAATAATATCTTAAAACGCACCTTTATTCATAGTCAAAAAGGGCTTGAAAATATCGCAACAAATTTCAAATTTGATATAAGCCAAGGCGTGCTTTATGAAAATAATCAAATTTGCAATATCTCAAAAAAGCAAAGCAAACTTTTAAGCCTTTTGCTTAAAAATCGTGATAGATTCGTTACTCGTGATGAAATTTTTAACGAAATTTGGGAGTATGATGAAAGTCCTAGCGAACTAAGTTTGAGAGTTTATATCGCCGAACTTCGCAAAATTTTAGGCAAAGAACATATAATAAGCAAATCAAAATTAGGCTATAAATATGTCTAGACGCCATGCCTTGCCGATTTTTTTGTTATATTTTCTTACCAGCTCGGCTTTTTTGAGTTTTTTTGGCTATCTTTTTTTTGAGAGAGAAGTCGCTCATCTTATTTTTCGCACAGGCTTTGAAATGCGTGAAATAAGGCGAGATATCTTTATGAAATTTATCGAAAATGGCGAATTGGTTGCCAACGATTTTAAGGATTTTAATGCCACAGTTTTTGACTTAAAAAACAAAAAATTCATTAAAAATGATTTTAATGTTAGCAAGCCTTTGCCACCAAATTTTTTTGACGGCAAAAATGTCATAGTAGAGTTTCGCATAAATTCAAAACGTCACCATGGCAACGAATATAAAGCCCTTGTAAAAAGCCCAGATTTAAGAGAAAAGATAAGCGATATAAAATTTAAAATTTTTCTTGCTTGCACGGCTATTTGGCTTGGAATTTTACTCATAGCTTACTTTCTTATAAAGCTTTCTTTGCGACCACTTTATGAAAAAATCGAATTTTTAGACGGCTTTTTGCGAGATACAACGCACGAGATAAACACGCCTTTAAGCGTGATTTTGATGAGTGCAGAACTCTTTAAAAACGATCCGCCAAAATACTTAGCCAACATAAAAACCGCCGCAAATACGCTATCAAATTTGTATGAAGACTTGGTCGCACTAAAACTTAACAAAAAAGAAAACGAACATCTCGAAGAAATTTTACTTGATGAAATGCTTGATGAAAGGATAGAGTATTTTAGCACGGCTTTAAGCCAAAAAGACATCACACTTAACACCGATATAGACGAAGTTTTGCTTGTTAGCTCAAAATTTAAACTTAGAAAAATCATAGACAACTTACTAAGCAATGCCGTAAAATACTGCAACGAAAAAGGTGAAATTTCTATAACTTTAAACAAAAATTTTCTAAGTATCAAAAACACAGGCTCTGGCATAGCAAAAGAAAATTTGCCTCATATTTTTGAACTTTATAAGAGATTTGACGAAAGAAACGGCGGTTTTGGCGTAGGACTTAGCATAGTCAAAGGCTTTTGTGATGAGCTTGGTTTTAGCATAAAAGCCACAAGCGACAAAAACACAACGGAATTTGTGCTTTATTTTAGTAAAAACAAGTAACATTTTTGCATTTTTAAAACAAAAATTTAATATTTTTTAGCACTTTATAAAAATATAAAGGTTATAAGAATATAATTTGTTTTTTTAAAGGAGAAAAAATGAAAAAAATATTCTTAAAAAGCCTTGTTGCTAGCTCATTACTTGCTAGCCTTGCCTTAGCCGACGATGGCGTTTTTATAGGTCTTCAAACTGGATATAATTTCCAATCAAGAGCCGAAGGTGCTCATAGCGAAAAATATAAAGATAAAAACGCAGAAATCGGTTTTAAAGCCGGTTATGATTTCGATATGTTTAGAGCTTATGGTTCATATTATTATGAAACACAAGCAAAAGACAAAGAAGCAAAATGGAGAAGTCATAATTTTATAGTTGGCGGTGACTATACACCGATGATATTTGATGATTTTAAAGCTGTCGTAGGGGCTTACATCGGAGTTGCAAAAGTTAAACTCGAAGATACTTCTTCAAACGGAGGCAAAGATAGCGACACTGGCGTTGTTTATGGAGGAAAATTAGGTGGTGCTTATGATTTTGACGAACACAACCAAGCAGAACTTGGTTTTAAAGCCGAAAGATTGAGATTTGACACCCATCATGTCAAAGCAGACATCAACAACTACGGCATATATATGGGCTATAATTTTAAATTCTAATAACTCCCCAGAGTGTTTTAAACGCTCTGGGATTTTAAATATTTACCGCTTAAAAATCTTATTAAAATTTCATCATCAAATTTGATATATTTTTAAAATCAAGAACCTATCCAAGCACAAAAAGCAAAGCATTTTTTGCAAATATCTTTAAAACTTTGCAAAAGCCCAAAATTTGCTTAGCAAATATCCTGTGATAGTATAGACCCCACCAGCGATGATTTGGCATAGATATGCATTTAGCCCGATACTTAGCATAAGCTTTAAAGTGATGAAATTTAGGGCATAAGCCACGCCCATAGAAAGAACAAATTTGATAAATTCCTTCATGCTTTTTTGTGCTGTTTTAAAAGTAAAAATTTTATTCATCACATAAGAAAACACTATACCCACGGCGTATCCTATCAAATTTGATAGCTCGGGGCTAAAGCCAAAAAACATAAAAGTGAAAATAACACCAAAACCAACTATGGTATTTAACACCCCCACGCCAAGATAAGAAAAAAGCTGTTTAATATTCGTCATTTCTTGGTGGGATTTCGCTTTCTATTATGTAATGTGGGCGTTTTTTGACCTCTTCATAGATCCTAGCGATATACTGCCCAAACACCCCCAAAAACATTAGCTGAACGCCACCTAAAAATAGCATTATGCTTATCATCGAAGGATAACCCTTGACATCGTTGCCGTTTATGAGAGCGTCAAATACTATATAAAGCATATAAAGCCCAGCCAAGGTGCTAAAAAATAGCCCTATCCAAAAGGCGATTTTTAAAGGTTTGGTTGAAAAGCTCACTATGCCCTCAATCGCATAATTAAATAATCCCCAAAATTTCCAGCTAGTCTCTCCGGCAACTCTTGGTTCATAGTCGTATTCTATGCCAACTCTTTTAAAACCAACCCATGCAAACATCATTTTGCTAAATCTATGATACTCGTTCATGGCTACAATTTCATCGACCACGGCTTTGTCCATGAGTCTAAAATCCCGCACGCCAGATTCTATTTTGACATCAGATAAAAAATTGGAGATTTTATAAAACATTTCACTAAATTGTGATTTTAAAAAGCTTTCACCAGTTCTGCTTTTGCGTTTGGCATAGATGATTTTTGCCTTGTCTTTATACCAAATTTGATACATTTGTTCTATCAGATAGGGAGGATCTTGCAAATCAGCATCCATTATCACCACTGCTTTACTAGCTGCGGCTTTGAGTCCAGCTAGAATCGCTGCTTCCTTGCCAAAATTTCGTGAAAATTTTATTAGTCTTACATTTTTATCTTTTTGGTTTAGTTCGCTTACTTTTTGGCAAGTTTTATCACGACTTCCGTCATCTACAAAAACAAATTCATAGCTAAAATTTTCATCAATTTTTGTTTTTATACTAGTAAAAAATTTTGCTCACTTCATCATAAAAAATTTCAAGAGTTTCTTCTTCGTTATAGCATGGCACGACTATACTAAGCGATTTTGACTGCATCTTTTTACCTTTAAATTTTATAATTTAAATCAAGAATTCATTTTAACCAAAAAAAAATTTTATTAACATTAAAATCAAAACAAAGGATTTAAAAACAAATGCTCTTGCAAAATGTTTTTATCTTTAAAATCACTATTTATATGCAAAACAAAAGAACCTATGCGTTCGCCAGAAAAATTTACGATAGGTTTTATAGAAAAATAATGAGCATTGCTTTTTACAAAGCCGTCTTGCAAAAGATCTAGTTTATTTAAGATAGGTACAAGATTTAAATTTGCGATTTTTAAGTTAGATATGAAATGATTTTTCATTATATCATCGCCTTTTTTTGGCTCACGATATTTTGCTTTATCTTTATCCAAAAGCACAAAAAGATCTATACCTTGATCTTTAAAAAAGGTAGAAATATAATCAAAACTAAGTATAACTTCTATACTACCAAGCATTTCTTGCTTTTTAAAAATAGGAGCCGCCGCTCTGATATAAGTGCCGACTATACCATTTTCTATGCCACTTGTTGGTTTTTTATGTTTTGCAACACTTCTGACTATAGCTCGAAATTGGTGTAAATTATCCCCAAATTTATCATGATCCCAGCTACGAACAAAACTTTTTAAATCATTTGTGTGAAGGTGAATTTTAAGATCTTTGTAGATAAAAACTGGTTCAAGATCAGAAATGATTCTGTCAATATTTGCTAAGCATTTGTCGCGATCGTTTTCGATAAAACAGTCGTTTATATGATTGTTTTCAGCTAGCAAAACCGCAAGCGCAAGGGCGGTGTGCTTAGCTTCGTCTATGCCTTTGGTAAGCTGATGATTTTGGTAGTCAAAAAATGCCTTTGCCATATTATCAAGACGTTGGGCTTCGTAGCGATTATAAAGGATAAAAAGTATGCCAGATATCAAACAAACGCCTAAAATAGCAACAATTAAAATTTTATTTTTAAACATTTTTCACCTTATTTAAAAATTTAAATTTTTTTTTTCTTTATGTTTTTTGATAGCAAGAGCTAGATTCTTGGCAAAATCATCAAAACTTGCTAAATTCAAATCCGCTTCTCTTAGTTTTTCGCCCCAAACGCTGTTAGGGAAAAATGCGTCATTTTCAAACCTTGCTATGACATGGATATGCACTAGGGGTAAGACATTTGCAAAACTGGCGATATTTATCTTATGGGCTTTGTAAAATTTAAGCATTTCTTTTTCGCATATCATCATCACTTCAAAGAGCCATTTTCTGGTGTTTTCATCGCAGTCGCTTAACTCGCGAAAGGGTTTTTGTGTAAAAATTTTTACCCAAGGCAAATCGTTTTGTTCGCGTTCGATTCGTATTATTTCGTCTTCGTATATCATTTTGTCTCCATTTTTTGTGATTTTTTATAAATTAGTTTCGTATCAAAAAATAATTTTTATCTTTTTGCAATTTCTCTATCATAAAATCATATAATTCTTTTAAATCAAAGTACAAAAAATTACATTTATCTATATGCGATCTTTTTAAAGTTTTTGAAATTTCGCAAAATTGATCGTGTGCATTAATATGACTAGGTTTATCGAGATTTCTTACAAAATATATGACATATGTTTCATAAATTTTGTCATTATCACAAATTTGACCGGTGAATTTTTTATCGTATCTATACGGAACATTTGCCATTTTTTCAGCATAATGCATAAAAGTCCAAGAGAAAGTTTGACCTATATCTAGCATTTTTGCATCGATGTTTTTTAGCCTTGCAAAAATTCCATCTTTGCCAAAAGTTTCGGTGCTATCGGCGTCTAAGAGATATTGACTTTTTGCACCCCAAACGCTGTAAGAAAAATTTGGATCTAGTGTTCGTTTTGCGTAATTTTTTCTAAAAAATTCATTTAATGTACCCATTTTTGAGAAACTTTTTTGTACATTAAAAATTTCATTATTGCAAAAACTATAAGTAAAGCTAGGCATGGCTATGCTACCTTCTTCGCCGATATGTTGCATTAAAATTTCGCATAATTTTTGCAAATAAGCCTTGTGTTGTATCACTGGCAAACCAAGATTATAAAGTGCAGAGTGCAGGCAAATATTATCACCCTTTTTTATGCCAAGTTCGTTAAGTGTATTTTTAAATTCTTCTTCGCTTAAAAGTGTAGTTAATTGCATTTTTTTCCTTTTATCGATATAAAGGCAAACTTACGCAAAAGCATTTTGGTTTGAGATTTACTTCTATGCTACCTTTGTGTGCGTTGATGATTTGCAAACATAGAGCCAAACCAAGTCCGTTGCCTTTTAGTTTGCTGGTTTTAAATGGTTCAAACACAGCCTTTGTGTCTTTTATACTAACTCCGCTATCATATAAATAAAATTTGTGCTCCATATCGGTTTTTTCGTAAGTTAATCTTATCTCTCCGTCTTCGTTTTCATCTTCTTCTATGGCGTCAACTGCGTTAAAAAGCAGATTTTCAAAGACTATGGCGAGTAAATTTTTATCGGCGTTGTAATAACTTGCACCAAAATCAAGTTCAAATTTGATATTTTTTGTGTAATTATAATATTTCAAAGCCTCTTCGCACTCGTTTTTAAGCTCGGCAAAAGCGAAAATATCGCGGTTGATTTGCACGCCTTTGGTAAAAAGCAAGGTTGCGTTTATGATACGTTCAACCCTTTTTATCGCCTTTTGCATTTCGTCTAATATATCGCTTTCTCGTCCGCTAACTCGTCTTTCAAGGCTAGAAGCTAAAAGCATGATAGAGCCGATAGGATTGCGTATTTCGTGGGCTAAATGTGCTGCGACACTACCCATAGAAACAAGTCTTTCGTTGCGTTTTTGCGTGGTGATATCTACTGCAAAGACGATTTTTTTATCGTTTCTATCGGCGATTCGCACCAGATAAAATGCGCCATTTTGTTCTATCTCGCACTCTTTTTCGTCTTTGTTTATCCGCTTAAAAAGCTCTGTTTTTGTGCTTGCCATGGAGTTTTGTAAAAAAAGCGATCCGTCAGAGTTTAACACCCAAATGGCAGTTGGCAAAACATCTACAAGATCTTTGATGATATTTTGCAAATTTTCATACGAAGACCTTAGTTTTTGATACTCTTGTTCTATGAGATAGGTTTGTTCTATCAGACTTTTTAAGCTACTTTCGACCATGTTTTTATCCATATTTTAGCTCCGTCATTTGTGTTATATCAACGAGTTTTACGCCCTTTGTTTGGTATAGTTTTTCGCTAAAACCGCTTTTTGAAAAAAGCACGATAAGGGCAGGTTTTATGCCGAGTTTTGCACATTTTAAATTCAATAAATTTAGTACATTTTTGCATATTTTTGTGGCTTTGTATTTGACTTCGGCGACAAGGATTTGCTCATTTTTTATGCCAAGAAGGTCGATTTCTATATTTTTATGCCAAAAACTACCGAGATTTTTAACGCCTTTAAGTTCGAGCCACTCTGCACACATTAGCTCAAAACCCAAACTTGCATATTCGTCAAATTCCTTTTTTATTTGCGTCATAAGCGTGGCAGAATCTCCGTTTTGAAGTAGGGTCAAATTTGGTTGAATGAATCTAAACCAAAATCTCGTAAAATGGCTAGTAAAGTGAATTTTGTTTTCGACCTTGTAACGGCGATTCGCCTTGCTTAAAAGCTGGTGTTTTTGACGTTGTGGGCGAGTTTCACGGCTGTATTCTATGCTTATCAAATTTTGTTCAAAAAGTTTTGCATAGCTTTGTTTTGCCTTGTTTTGTGGCATTATTTTATGGATATTTAGCCATTTTCTGTCGCTTCTTGCAAGTTTCATCAAGGCTTGATTCATAAATTCGTCATTTTGTTTAAATCTTTGTCCAAGAATTTTAAAATTTGGCAGTATTTCACACTCTATGGCTTCAAAGACATCATAATAACTTTTTTGAATTTGTATATCATCAAAAACTATGTGAAATTTAAAAATATCTTCGATATCTAGGTGTAAAAATCGTTTTGCGTTTTGTTTTATGGCTTTTATAACTCATCCTTTTGGGCGGATTTTAGCATATTTTGCGTAAATTTTCAAAACAAATTTGCCCTTGTTTTTGCGTTAAATTTTGCTAAATTTTAGGCATTTGTATATATAATTTCAAAATAATTTTAATCCTATCAAATTTGATGATAAATTTTTTACCATATAAATATGTATAGTTTCAAAGCTAAGTTGGGCTTT
>JAILCJ010000062.1 GCA_024680445.1 Campylobacter sp. | reverse complement strand
AACGGATGTTAAAATCTATCTTAGGTAAAGTTCTTATGATACTTTTTGTTTGTATAGTTATATGTTTTGCACTTTTTTTAGGCAAAAACTACGCTGATACAAAAAATAGCATCACAGAACTCGTTCATACTACTTACAAAAACGGTTTAAATACAGCCATAATGTATGTAAATGACTATTTCGACAATGTTTCGGCAGTAGCGCAAAAACTTGGTAAAGAAGTAGTCAATATACCAGAGGGCGATGTTTATGAGTTAAACAAACTTATAACTCATACTTATAAGACAAATTCGCTCACCAGCGGTGCTTTGGTAGGTTTTGAGGCTAGTGGACATATGTATATTACTCAGCCAGATGTTTCAAAACTCAAAGAAAATCTCGATGTTAGAGAACGTCCTTGGTATAAAGCAGGCATGGCAAACAAAGAAAACAACGGTTTTTCAGACACTTACACAGATATAAGCACAGGTGCTGAATGCACGACGGCTTATTCAAAAATCATAAAAAACGGCAAGGTTATAGGACTTTCAGGCGTTGATGTATTTTTAACTCACCTTGAATCTGTGTTAAAATCCATAAAAATCACACCAAATTCAAATATAATGTTTGCCGATGATACAGGTAGAGTCCTTATTTATCCAAATAAAGCCATTACCAAAAACAAAGACGCAGCCTTTTTATCTAAGATAAAATCACTCATGAAACAAAGTTATAGTGGCGTAAATGGTGGTATAGTGTATTTTGATGATAAAATCATGCTTTGTGCCAAACCAAAAGCAAATTCAAACTGGAATGTTTGTAATGTAGGCTTACAAAGCGATATCGGCAAAGATGTCGGCAAACTAGCAACTTCACAAATCCTATCAACCATACTTTTTATGATAGTTTTGCTTGCCATTATCGCCTATGTTATCAGACACTTTATCAAACCACTAGAAGGTCTTTCTGGCGGACTTCAAAACTTTTTCGAATATCTCGGACATAAAAGAGACGATGCTAAACCTATCGTTATCAAAAGCGATGATGAAATCGGCAAAATGGCTAAGATGATAAACGAAAATATCAGTGCTATCAAGGCAAATATGGAAAAAGACAGCGAAGCTGTAAAAGATTCTATTGAAGTTACAAACAATGTCAAAAGTGGCATTTTAAGTTATAGAATTCAAAAAGACCCAGCAAATCCGGGTCTAAGAGAGCTAAAAAGGTTGCTTAACGATATGCTTAATATCCTTCAAGATAAAGTTGGTAGCAACCTAAATACCATAAAATCGACTTTTGATAGCTTTACGAATCTTGATTTTACTTCAAAGATCCCAGACGCAAAAGGTGCGGTTGAAATCACCACAAATGCCCTTGGAGATGAGATTTGCAAAATGCTCAAAGAAAATTTAAATCAAGCTCAAACCTTAAATTTAAAGGCAAATGAACTTAAAAAATGCATTTTTCAGCTAAATGAATCTACCGAAAGTCAAAGCGAAGCCTTGGCAAGTAGCTCAAAAAATGTCGATGAGATCAATGCTGCTATGAGTCAAATAAATGCAAAAGCAGATGAAGTTACAAGACAAAACGAAGATATCAAAAATATCATCACAATGATTCGTGATATCGCCGAACAAACAAATTTACTTGCTTTAAATGCTGCTATCGAGGCATCAAGAGCTGGTGATGCTGGACGCGGATTTGCCGTTGTTGCAGACGAAGTACGCAACCTTGCAGAACGAACTCAAAAAAGTCTTGCCGAAATAGAAACCAATGTCAATATCTTAAGCCAAGGCATAAACGATATGAGTAATGCCATAGCCGAACAAAGCAAGAAAATCAATCTAATCAATGCTTCTATTAACGAGATAAACACTCTTACAGAGCAAAATGTTAATATCGCCAAAGACTCAAACGATATAGCCATACAAGTTGAAAATATGGCACAAGACATACTCAACGATGTTAATAAAAAGAATTTTAATTAATTTCTAGTTTTTAAAGCCCTTTAATGGGCTTTAAAAGCTTTTTACAACTTCAAATTTAAAACATATAAATTTATTTTATACAAAATCTTATTTATTTGTGTTAGATTTTTTATACTCAAAGCTTAATTTTTTTAGTTTTAAGTCTTATCAAATTTGACAAATATAATTTTATAACTTTTGCCTAATTTTCGTCATTTTAAACATACTTTACGACATATTTATTTTAAATTTCTAATCACTTCTATA
>JAILCJ010000061.1 GCA_024680445.1 Campylobacter sp. | reverse complement strand
TTGATAAAATCGAGTTAAACGATATAAAATATGATTTAAAACAAGATTTTTTTAAATGCAAGTTTAAACAAGGCAAATTTTATCAAATTTGATTTTGCAAATTCTACTTTAAAATCAAATAACGATAATTTTTATATAAATTCTGCAAATTTTCAAGCAAATAAAGGCTTTGATGAGCTTGGTTTGGGGCTTAAAAATTTTGGTATAAATGGGATGAAGCTCACTTTTGGTGATGTGAATTTAAACACAAAAAATTTGGATTTTACAGACTTAAATGCCAATGTTAAAACGCAAAAACAAGCCCAAAAAATAAATGCAAATTTGGCAAATATTTCAACGCAAAATATCGATATAAACGCATTTGGTAAGCAAATTTCTAAAATTTTATCTTTAAATTTGAAAGATGCTAAATTTGATGGAGAAAATTTACATTTATCTAGTATAAATTTAGGTAAAAGCGATGTGATATCTGCAAAAAAATCTTTTGCTGGTTTTAAACAAATCGCTTTGAGTGATATAAAATTTGAGCCAAAAACTTTAAAACTTGCCTTGAAAAATGCAAAAATTGACAGCTTGTTTTATGATGATTTTTTAAGCAAAAATGGAGCAAAAAACATTAATGATTTGGCGATTTTTAAGCAAGACAAGACAAAAAATACTAACGAAAAACAAAGTAAAAGCGATTTTGTAGCCAGCGTAGAAAATATTGATTTTGTAAATGCAAAAGCAAAAATTTCTCAAAATTTCTTAGGTGAAAATCTAGGACATGAAATCATCTTGAAAAAGGCTAAAATTTCAAATTTTTCAAGTGATTTTACGAAGGCTTTTGACCTTGATTTAAATGTTGCAACAAGTGATGGTTTGGACTTAAATACAAAAGGCAAACTTGCACTTTCGCCACTTATAGGCGATGTAAATGCCAAGCTAAATTTTAGTGATTTATCTAAGCTAAATAAAATTTTAGCAACAGCTTTAAATGCGAAAATTTCGGGCGGTACGAGCAGTTTGGACGCCAAAATAAAAATGGATAAAAATATAAAAGCTAGTGCAAATTTCATACTTAAAAATTTTGTTTTAAATGATTTGAATTCGACAAAATTAGCGTCTATAAACGAGCTAAAAGTAAAAAATATAAATTATGATAAAAATGCTTTGCAAATTTCAGATATCCTTGCCGATTCGCCTTTTGTAAAATTACACATTTTTGCAGATAAAAGTTTAAATTTTACTAAGATTGTTAAAAATTCTCAAAGCGATAAAGATGAAAAAAAGGCGGACGATAGCAAAGACGATTTTTCGCTTATTTTAAAAAATATTTTTATTATAAAGGGTGCGATTGATTTTAGTGATGATAGTTTGGTGTTGCCTTTTTTGTTTAATATCAAAAATTTAAACTCAAAAATCGACAAAATCGCTCCAAATAGCTATACACAAATCAATTCGCAAGGCACGATAGGTAGCGGCGGCAGTGCGAGTATAAATGTAAAATCGGAAATTTTTGACTATAAAAAATCTAGCGAATTAAAACTTGCCTTTAAAGATGTCGAACTAAACGAACTAACGCCTTATACAGCAACCTTTGTCGGACGTAAAATCGATAGCGGTTTGCTTGATGTTATGCTTGATTATTCGTTAAAACAAAGCAAATTAAATGGTAAAAATGAAATTCGCATCGATACCATAAAGCTTGGCGAAGAAGTAAAAGCGCCACAAGCCATGAATTTGCCGCTAGGTTTAGCTATATCGGTTTTGCAAGATTCAAACAATATCATAAAGTTAAATTTGCCAATTTCTGGTGATGTTGATAATCCTGAATTTAGCTATGGCAGCATCGTTGCAAAGGCGATATTGCAAGTCTTTACGGATGTTGTAACTTCGCCATTTAGACTTTTGGGAAATATGTTTGGTATAGAAAATCCAGACGAGCTTTCGGGGATAGATTTTGTAGCAGGTAGAAGCAGATTTTTGCAGTCCCAGCAAAAAAAGCTTGAAAAATTTAAAAGCATAAGCGAAAGTAAAAATGATATGATTTTTACCATAACTCCGAGTTATGACGAAAATGCCGATTTGCTTGCACTTAAAAAATTCAAATTTGATAAAGAAGTGAGATTTTTGTCGCGTACAAATAAACAAGATGAAAGTGAAGTCATAGAAGAAATGGCAAAAAAAATGCTAAAAAATACACCTAAGGATGCCTATGATGAGCTTGTTAAATTGCAAAAAGTTGAACAATCCGAGCTTGAAGAACTAGCCAAAAAAAGAGCAAACAATCTTTTAGAGGCTATGATAAACGCCGGTGTACCAAGCAAAAGCATAGTTATTTTGCAAGAAGTTAAAAAAGTCAAAGCCAATATGGATACTTATGTTGCAATTCCAATGGGAATTTCAAATAAAAAGTAAGTTTTTATTGACATGAAAATTTAAAAATAGTAGTATAAATTTACAAAAATTTTAAAGGACAAAAATGAAAAAAGTTATACACACTCATAACGCACCGCAGGCGATAGGGCCGTATTCACAAGCTATAGTTGCAAATGGCTTTTTATTTGTTTCTGGCCAACTTGGTGTTAATGCGTCGGGTGAATTTGCAGGAAGTGATGTAAAAAGCCAAGCAAAACAAAGTATGGAAAATATCAAGGCCATACTTGCTGCAGCTGATATAGAATTTGGCGATATCGTAAAAACTAGCATTTTTTTAGCTGATATTAATGATTTTGCAGCCGTAAATGAAATATATGCGAGTTATTTTAATGCAGACTATCCAGCAAGAAGTTGTGTTGCTGTTAAAAGCTTACCAAAAAATGCTCTTGTTGAGATAGAAGTGATGGCTGTTATTAAGTAAAGTTTTAAATTTTTTGATAAAAATGACTTACATATTAAATATATGTAAGGATAAATTTAGCTTTTTGGGAATTTGAGTGATTTTTTTATCAAATTCCCCAAATTTTCTCAAAATTTTAAGTGAGTTTTAAGGGTTATTCTTATACAATTTCGGCTCACGACTTGAGAGAAACCATCTTTAACCTTCTAAGTTAATAAAGCCTTTCTTTTTTATCGTTGTTCTATAAATTATTAATGTTAAACTATTAGTCAATCTTTGAAATCTAAACAAGTGATCGATTGAGCCAGTTTGTTTTTACAAACTATATAAAATTTAAAATTTAAGTTTTTAGATTAAAACTTCATATAAAATCACTTAAAGCAAATCAAATTTAACTTTGATTTTTTATTTATAACTTTAAGTGAACGGGAGTGCTTGCACTTCCTGTCGCAAATGCGAAATTAATATGGAGAGTTTGATCCTGGCTCAGAGTGAACGCTGGCGGCGTGCCTAATACATGCAAGTCGAACGGACGACTAGGGGCTTGCTCCTAGAAGTTAGTGGCGCACGGGTGAGTAATGTATAGTTAATCTGCCCCTTAGTGGAGGACAACACTTAGAAATGAGTGCTAATACTCCATACTCCTTCTTAACACAAGTTAAGTCGGGAAAGTTTTTCGCTAAGGGATGAGACTATATTGTATCAGCTAGTTGGTGAGGTAATGGCTTACCAAGGCTATGACGCATAACTGGTCTGAGAGGATGATCAGTCACACTGGAACTGAGACACGGTCCAGACTCCTACGGGAGGCAGCAGTAGGGAATATTGCTCAATGGGCGAAAGCCTGAAGCAGCAACGCCGCGTGGAGGATGACACTTTTCGGAGCGTAAACTCCTTTTGTTAGGGAAGAATTCTGACGGTACCTAACGAATAAGCACCGGCTAACTCCGTGCCAGCAGCCGCGGTAATACGGAGGGTGCAAGCGTTACTCGGAATCACTGGGCGTAAAGGACGCGTAGGCGGATTGTCAAGTCTCTTGTGAAATCCTATGGCTTAACCATAGAACTGCTTGGGAAACTGGCAATCTAGAGTGAGGGAGAGGCAGATGGAATTGGTGGTGTAGGGGTAAAATCCGTAGAGATCACCAGGAATACCCATTGCGAAGGCGATCTGCTGGAACTCAACTGACGCTAAGGCGTGAAAGCGTGGGGAGCAAACAGGATTAGATACCCTGGTAGTCCACGCCCTAAACTATGTATACTCGTTGTTGCTGCGCTAGTCGTGGCAGTAATTCAGCTAACGCATTAAGTATACCGCCTGGGGAGTACGGTCGCAAGATTAAAACTCAAAGGAATAGACGGGGACCCGCACAAGCGGTGGAGCATGTGGTTTAATTCGAGGATACGCGAAGAACCTTACCCGG
>JAILCJ010000056.1 GCA_024680445.1 Campylobacter sp. | reverse complement strand
AATGCAATTAAAATTTTAAAAAATTAACAAATTTCATAATTTTTAAAAAAATTTGAATATAATTTACTTTTTACAAATTTGCATTTGTAAATAAATAAAATCATATCAAGGAAAAATCATGCGTTTAAAATCACTCTCGCTTTGCCTTTGTCTTACATTTAGCGGCTGCTTTTTCTACCCAGAACCGGTAACACAAAAACCAGTCCAAAACAAAGTCCAAACAAAACAAGTAAGCAAAATAGCCATCAAAGGTAAACTCACAAGCCTAGTTTATAACGGCAAACATTACTGCTACACCATCGTTTCGACCGACACAACTTACGCCAAACTGCCAAAAGCAGAATTTTGTTCTCCAAGACAATACGCCAACGAAGGCGATTTGGTATTTGCAAGTTTTGTTGACAAAAAGCTAGAAAAGATCTATGTCATCTTTGAAGCCAAGAAAAAAAGCCAAGAAAGAATCATTAAAAGCACTAAACGTGAGATAAAAAAAGATATTGAAGTTCCGCAAAATGAAAATATAAGCTTTGATTAGCCGTTGATTTACTGTGAGTATGTATAATTTCAATCAAGCAATCAATCAATAAAACTCCTTTTTAGGCTAAGCTGTGTGGCTTAGCCGTTTTTATTTATAGCCATTTTTTTATAAATGTTTTTGTTGTTTATTTTCTATTTTTTTTAACATTAAAATTCACAAAGCATTTCTCGTAAATATTCAAAAACAACACTAAAATATCTTTGCAATTTTTTACAAATTTACGTAAAATCAAAACTATAATATAGGGCGATTAAAAATCTTAAAATTATTTAACGATTTTTTATAAAATCAAAGCTTTTCGCATAGAGTTTTCGAGTTTTTCTTCATCTAAACTTTGATCAAAAAATAAATAAAATGCGTGGATGGCTTGATATAAAAGCATATCGGCACCATTTTTACATGTAAGTCCATTTGCGATAGCAAGATTTAAAAAAGGAGTTGGTTTGTTATAGATCACATCAAAAGCAAATCTTGCTTGTTTTAAAACATTTTCTAAAATCTCTTTTGGTGCCGGAAGTTCTTCGTCTTTAAGTCCGGCAGAGGTTGTATTTATCACGATATCAAATTGTTTCGCATTAAAATTATCCCAAGTAAATCTCTCAAAATCAACAAAATTTTCTAGTCTTTTTGGCGAACGATTCAAAAGTGTAACCTTGATATTTTCGTTTTCTAGAGCGTAACTAACTGCCTTTGCAGTTCCACCAGCACCTAAAACCAAGGCATTTTTTATATCACCAAAAGGTTTTATAGCCTCCAAAAAACCTAAACCATCGGTATTGTAAGCACAAATTTGAGAATTTTTAAGCACGAGAGTATTTACAGAACCGATTTTAAGTGCCATTTCATCGACATAATCACAAAATGGCATAACAACTTCTTTATGCGGAACAGTGATATTTGCACCACTTAGTCTGAGTGTTTTAAATTTTTCAATAAGTTTTTCGCCGTCTTCTAGGCAAATGCGTGTATATACGGCATCAAGCCCTAATTCTTGAATAGCCATATTATGCAAACGCGGTGATATGCTATGAGCTACTGGGTTACCAAAGACGGCAAAAACTTTCATAAAATTGTCCTATTTTGCTCTATAAACAAAGGCACCAGAGCTGATATTTTTTCGTATATCTGCAATAGTGCTTTTGATTTTATCATCACTAAATGGTCCAAGGATAACTTTATAAGCACCTTTTGCATTTATAACACTATATTTATAACCACGAGCTGAAATTTTAGATACCAAAGATGCGTCTGGTTTTGATTTTGCTATAGAAGCAACTTGAACATAAATAGCATTTTTGCCCGTTGTTATGTCATTACTTACGGTTTTTTGGCTATCTGCCTTATTTGTCTTGTCTTTTGGAGTGGCCTTAGCTGTTTTTTCTGGCTTAGTTTCTGCTTTTTTGGTTGTTTTTGGTGCTTCGGCTTTTTCTGCCTTTTTAGTTGTTTTTGGCGTTTCAGCTTTTTTAGCTACCGGCTCTTTGTTTTCAACTTTTTTTACGATTTGTTTTTTTGGTTCATCATTTGATGACGCGCCCATTTCGATCTTTGTGGCTTTTTCATCTGGGACAATTTCAGGTTTAGCTTGATTTGCTACTTCATTGCCAGCTGCACCACTTTCGCTTGGATTTTCTTTTTCTTTCAATTTTTTAACCATGTTATCAAAATCGTCTTGACTTTTATTTTCAGGAACTATCGGCACTTGCTCGAAAAGTTGATCGTCGTTTTTATCGGCGACCTTAGTGCTTTGCTCGTTACTTTGCTCATTTGGAGCTGGCGGTAAAATAAGACGAGAATCGACTTCATTTTGATCTTCTGGCTGTGAATTTAACATTTTCATCACAGCAACTACACTTAAAAATAATATAATAACAGCCGCTAAACTAAGCAAGGTTTTTTTACTTGCTTTGCCACCTTTATCATCTTCACTATTTAAAAGTATGTCTTTTAGTTCGCTATTTGTATCCATTTAAACCCCTTACATATGTTTTGACCAACTTGCACCACGTTCTTTTTGATATAGTTCGTATGGCAAGGTTAGTATGTTATATTCTCTTGGCATATCGATGTTTGGAAACATACGCCACTCATTAACCAATCTTTGTGAAAGCTTTGCACTTAAAACATTAGCAAGCTGACAAGCCTCGTTTAAAGTCGTGTGACCTTTATGTATATAAAGGTGCAAATGCCCTTCAGTCTTTGTTTTATAAGCTGTAAAATTTATAAAACCCTCTTCACGAAGCAAAAGCTGTGCCCTATGCCAAAATCTTTCTGGTGTTCTGCCATTATAGTCAAAAACTATATTTTCAACCTTATCAAATTTATTAATAAGATCGTGTGCGACGATTATCTTACCTTCTTCATGATCTTTAATAACTTGATAGTTTAAAGTCTCATTTACACGTTCGAATTTGTCAAAAAACAGCCTTCCTCTAAATTCTAACTTATTTACTACATGATCTCTTTTAATAAAATAGTGATCTGTAATCATTTTAATTAGTGTAGTATCTATACTTTGCATCTTAGAACATAGCCTCTTTGTATATGATAAAGTTATTAGCAAGTGCTGTTAGCTCTGCCTTAACTTTTGCTTGAAGTGCGGTGTTGTTGATATCATCAAGAACATCTGCAATTTTGTTTGCTATAATCTCAAATTCCGCCTCTTTCATACCTCGTGCCGTAAGAGCTGGAGAACCGATACGAACACCGCTAGTTACAAATGGACTTCTAAACTCGCCCGGAACGGTGTTTTTATTTACAGTTATACCAGCATTGCCAAGTGCCATATCAGCATCTTTACCACTAAAATCTTTTTTAAGCAAACTTAGTAAAATAAGGTGATTGTCCGTGCCACCACTAACTAAATCATAACCACGAGCAAGTAAAACTTCACCAAGTTTTTTAGCGTTTGCTTTTACCTGTTTAGCATAAGTTTTCCACTCTGGGCTAAGGTTATGTTTAAATCCAACTGCCTTTGCAGCGATAACATGCATAAGCGGACCGCCTTGAATGCCCGGGAAAACGCTCGAATTTATCTTTTTAGCATATTCTTCATTATTTGTTAAAATGATACCGCCTCTTGGACCACGAAGGGTTTTATGAGTAGTTGAAGTTACGACATCGCAATACGGAAATGGGTTCATATGCTCGCCAGCCACAACAAGACCGGCTATGTGAGCGACATCGGCAAAAAGAAAAGCACCGACTTCATCGGCTATTTCTCTAAATTTTTTGAAATTTATTTCTCGCGCATAAGCACTTGCGCCGCAAACTATCATCTTTGGTTTAGTTATCTTTGCGATATCTAAAACTCTATCATAGTTTATATAGCCATCAAGCTCAACGCCATAAAAAAAGCTTTCATAATACTTACCAGAACTGCTGACTTTTGCACCATGTGTCAAGTGTCCGCCGTGACTTAGATCCATACCTAAAATTTTCTCACCCGGCTTTAAAAAAGCTCCGTAAACGCCTTGATTTGCTTGGCTACCAGAATTTGGTTGAACATTTGCAAATTCGCAACCAAAAAGCTTTTTAACCCTATCTATGGCGATTTGTTCTATGCCATCAACAAAATCACAACCGCCATAATAACGCTTACCCGGATAACCCTCGGCGTATTTGTTTGTAAGGATAGAGCCCATAACTTCCATAACTTCTGGATAAGTAAAATTCTCGCTTGCTATCATTTCAAGATGATCGCATTGACGCTTTAATTCTTTTTGCGTCAGTTCAAAAATTTCTTTATCATAACTTTCCAAACTCATTAATTCTCCTTTATTAATCTTCTTTTGCAAGTTGTCTCATTGCTGGGAACAATATCACATCACGAATTGATTTTTTATTTGTAAATAACATAACCAAACGATCTATACCTATGCCCTGTCCTGCCGTTGGTGGCATACCATAGCCAAGTGCTCTTACATAGTCCTCATCCATCTCGTGAGCTTCATCATCACCGGCGTTTTTAGCGTCGATTTGAGATTTGAAGCGATTGTATTGATCGATAGGATCGTTTAGTTCGTTAAAGCCGTTTGCCAACTCACGCCCTGCGATAAATAGTTCAAATCTCTCGGCGATTTCAGGGTTTTTGTCGCTTCGGCGAGAAAGTGGACTGATAGAAACTGGAAAATCAATTATAAATGTCGGATTTATCAGTTTTTCTTCAACGTAATTATCAAAAAGCTCGGCTTGTAAATGTCCTAAATCAAGTTTGTCATTTGCCTCATATCCGTCTGCTTTTAATTTAGCTAAAATTTTATCTTTATCTTCAATGATATCTGGATCGATATTGCCGATATCTATAAGAGATTTTTTATAGCTTAGTCTAGTAAATGGTTTTTCAAAATCAAGCTTCATGCCATCAAATTCTACGATTTTAGGTAATTCAAGATTTTCGATAATTTCATTAAATAAAGCCTCTGTCAAGCCCATAAGATCATGATAAGTGTGATATGCCCAATAAAATTCTATACTTGTAAATTCTGGATTGTGCGTTAAGTCCATACCTTCGTTGCGGAAATTTCTATTCATTTCATAAACCGCTTCAAAACCGCCAACTATCAAACGTTTCAAATAAAGTTCAGGGGCGATTCTCATGAATCTATCAACACCAAGTGCGTTATGAAATGTGATAAAAGGCTTAGCATTTGCACCACCTGCTATCGGGTGCATCATAGGTGTTTCAACCTCTAAAAAGCCCTTATCTTCGAAAAATCGTCTTATGGTACTAACTATGATAGAACGTTTTTTAAAGTCATTTCTAACTTCTGGATTCATTATCATATCAAGATATCTTTGACGATATCTGGTTTCAACATCAACCAAACCGTGATACTTTTCTGGCAATGGCGAAATAGACTTAGCAGCAAACGTTAATTCGCTAACATGCATAGAAAACTCGCCTGTTCTAGTAACGAAAGCATAGCCACGAACATAAACTATATCACCTACTTCCAAATTTCGTTTAACTATCTTAAACCACTCAGGATCAAGCGTTTTGTTGCTAAAATAAATTTGCAAATTTCCGCCTTCGTCCTCTATGTTCGCAAATATTGCCTTACCGACATCACGCATAAGTTTTATACGACCAGCAAGGCTTACTAGTTGTCCCTCCGCCTTTTTGTCGTCCATATCATTTATATAGTTAAATTTAAATCTAAATTTTGTTATATCCATACTGCGTCGCAAAAAATGTGGATAAGGATTTACACCCATATCACGCAACTCTTGGAGAGTTTGGAGCCGTTGAATTTCTAATTGATTGTCAAATATCACTTTACCAAAGCCTTCCTAATGTTATTTACCTTTTATATTGTTTTTATTACAACGTTCACAGATGCCATAAAGTTGCATCATATGACCTGTAATCTTGAAATTATGCTCTTTTGCGATAGAAATTTGTCTTTTTTCTATCGTAGCGTCTTCAAATTCTATGATAAGACCGCATTTTCTGCATATCATATGGTCGTGATGAGGTTTGGTTGCAAGTTCAAATTTCTTGCCTTGTGAACCAAAACTTATCGAAGTAACCATCTGTGATTCTTCAAGCAAATTAAGCGTTCTATAAACAGTTGCTATACCGACATTTAGTTCAGGATGAGCTTCTTTAATGACCAAATATAGCTTTTCTGGCGTGAAATGCTCGCTGTTATTGTAAAGGGTTTTTAGTAAAATTTCCCTTTGTTTTGTGTATTTAAGTCCATTGTCTCTTAATGCTTTTTTGAATTTCTCCAAAAGTGCATCATACTCTAAATTTTCGATACTCATTTGCTCTCCTTTGAAACATTTTCATCTATTTTTATTGTTGTGCTTAAATTTTGATCAATTTTTACCGCATCGCTTAAATTTTGATCTATTTGATAAAGCACATCGCTTTTCTTTTCTTGGCTCTTATCAAGCACCAAGCTTTCAACATCATTTTTAATAGCTTTTACGTCCATATTTGCTATCCATTTGCCTGTTTGCAAAAAGATAGGATAAACTTTGCTGTCCTTAAAATAAGGTTCGATTTTATCACTTAGGTTCGTAGTTGATATGATAGCCAAAACAGCTGCAACTGTCAAAAATATCTTAGCACTACCAGCCAAGAACCCGCCTATTCTGTCTAAAAATCCCAAGCCACTAGCTCCGATAAGTTTGGCTAAAAATTTGCCGATAAGCAAACAAAATAACCAAAAAATTATCCATATCGAGATAAAACTGACGAATTCTAGCAAAGATTGGTTTTGAATCTGATAAATATTTGCATATATAAAATCTCCACCAACATCTTTTAACCTACTAGCTAAAATTAAACCGCCGATAAGACCAATCAGTCCGAAAATCTCGCGAATAAGACCATTTATCAAACCCTTTAAACCGAGTATCAAAATAGCACCAATAATAATAACATCAAACCACACTATTGAGTTCATTTCACCTTCCTATCAAATTTGAAACTTCTTGTTTATTGTTCGCAAAAGCAAGTGCGTCTTGTTGCGAAATTTGATTGTTTTTATACGCTTTTACCAAAGCCTGTGACATAGTTTGCATACCTGTTTGAGCCTGATTTAATTGCATATGAGAATAAATTTGGTTTAATTTATTTTCTCTAATGATATTTGCGATCGCAAAATTATTTATCAAAATTTCATGCAAAGCAACTCTGCTTCCAGTTTTTGTTGGGACTAAAATTTGCGATATCACAGCCACGAGCGTGCTAGAAAGCATATTTTGAAGCAAATTTTGTTTGTTTGGCTCAAAACTATCGATTATACGAGATATGCTACCAACCGCATCATTTGTATGAAGTGTTGCAAAAACCAAGTGCCCAGTCTCTGCCGCAGTCATGGCTGCAGCCATTGTCGCCGCATCTCTCATCTCGCCGATAAGTAAAACATCTGGATCTTGACGAAGTGCAAATTTTAAAGCGTTTGCATAAGTATGAGTATCTGTGCCAACATTTCTATGAGAAAAAAGACTTAATTTATTTTCATGAATAAATTCAACCGGATCTTCTATGGTGATTATATGTTTTCTTTCATGCAAATTTATTTCATTTAGCATGGCAGCAAGCGTTGTTGATTTGCCACTTCCAGTAGCACCAGTTACCAAAATAAGTCCGCTTCGTTTTTTTATAATTTCTTTAAAAATTTGTGGCAAGCCAAGTTCGTCAAGACTTTGAATTTTTTTTGGGATAAATCTAAAAACAGCACTTATTTTACCGCCCATGCTGTGATAAAAATTTGCCCTAGCACGGTAGTTTTCATTGACTTCGATAGCAAAATCAAGCTCTTTATTTTCTTTTAAAAGCTGTTTTTGCTCGTCATTTATCAAACCAAAACATAAATTCTGTATATTTTTTTCATCTAAAATTTCAAAATCCAAGGCTTTTAATTCATTATTTACTCTAACTTGTGGCTTAGAATTTACTACAAGCATTAAACCACTTGCTTTTAAATTTAGAGATAAATTAAATAAATTTTGTACAGCCTCGTTTTGCATCAAATTTGAACCTATTCTATAATCTTTGGAACTACAAAAAATCCGCCTTCTCTAGCGGGAGCATTTGCAAGGATAGTATCGATAACATCGCTTTTAGCAGCTTCGTCTTTTCTTAACAAAGTTCCGCCTTTTACAGCAGAAACTATGGCCTTATCATTACTTAAATCAAGTTCATTAAGAATATCAACAAAAGAAAGAATTTCACTTAATTGTTTTTTTACTTCTTCTCGTTTTTCATCGCTGATTTTTAAAGATGAAAGTTTTTCAAGTTTTGATAGGAGTTTATCGTCTATTGTCATTAAATTTACCTTAGAAACAAAAAATTTCGCCCATTATATCACATAAAAGCTTTAATTTTGTGTTGTTTTAAATTTATTATGCTACAATTACGCCCTAAAATGAATTAAAAAAGGAAAACACTTGGCTATAAAAGAAAACATAGACTATATAAAAGACGAACTAAATACGCAAGAACAGTTCTTAGAAAACATGATAAAAGGCGAAAGATTTATAAAAAAATATAAATTTATTATCATTGCTTTCTTGCTTATTGCTATCGTTGGGGGTATCATATACTATGTAAACGATTCGATAAATGAAAGCAAAATCGCTAAATCAAACGAAATTTACAATCATTTAATCACAAATCCAAACGACACAAAAAGCATAGACGAGTTACAAAAACTCTCACCATCGCTTTTTGCTTTGTATAAATTTAGACAATTTCAAGACGCAAACGACACAAAAAGCGTTGAAAATTTGACAAATTTGAATATAGATCCGATTTTAAAACAAATTTTCTCAGCCTATACCCAAAAAGGCAATAGCGAAATTTTAGCCGATTACAACGCCTTGCTTAAAGGATATGAGTTTTTAAAACAAAACAAATTTGCCGAAGCCAAGGCACAATTTGCGAAAATCCCACAGGATTCGCAACTAATTAATATAGTTAAAAATTTACAACACTTTCAGGGACACAAATGAAAAAGACTTCACTTTTATTCACAGGAATTTTAGCAGCGGTGCTTATAAGCGGTTGTGGCACGAAAAGACAATATTTCGAGCCAGAAAATACAACAGGCGAAATAGAGTTAACAAAAAAATTACATAGCCCTATCAAATATGTAAGCTACAACGGCGCAACCCTTAAAAACGGCAATGTCATAACAAAAAGTGGCGTGAATCAAAATACCACGCTTGAAAAAAATTATATGCTTTTGGATATGGATAGCGAAAAAACCATCTCAACAAGCATACAAGGCGAACTTAAAATCACCGACGCAAATGGCAATGTTATATTTAGCCGAGTTTTCCCAAGTAGCATAGTTTCAGCAGCCGCTAGCGGAAATTTACTTGCAGCCGTAAGTGCTACAAATCACATCTATCTTATAGATATTTACGATGCAAAAATACTCATGGAGTATAGAGCCAGCGAGATTTCAGCCGTAGATTCACGTATAGCTGCACCGATTTTCCTTAGCACTATCATAGTTTATCCTTCGCTTGATGGCAAAATTTATATAGTAAACAAACAAACTTCTGAAATTTTACGCGATTTTGTCGTAAGTTCTGAACATTTCTTTAACAATGTTAGCTTTTTGGATGTCATCGGCGAAACGATGATAGCTGCCACGGCTAAACGCGTTATCTCTATAAGCCCAGAAAAAACTACTTATTATGACGGCGAAATAAAAGATGTTTTGGTAAATGGCAACGATATTTATATCTTTGAAAAAGACGGCAAAGCGGTTAAAACCAACCTTGATTTAAATGTTTTGGCACAAAATTATTTTAAATTTGCGATATTTTCAGACGCTATTGCTATCGAAGATAAACTTTATATAGTTGAAAAAACCGGCTATATCATCAAAACTGATCTTAACCTTGAAAATCCAGAAATTTTCAAATTTGATAACGCCATAGAAGATAAAAGTTTTATGTCAAATGGCGTATTTTTCTACGACGACGAATATGTCGAGTTTAAATAGTGCAAAACGAAATTTTAGCCCTTTTTGAAAAGAAAAAAATTTATCTTAAAGGGCTAAGGCAACTTGATTTTTCAGATATCTTGCGTTCAAAAACGCTTGAAATTTATTTTGGCGTTGATACAAAGAGTTATTACACCATAGTTTTTGTAAGCAAGGCAAAATCAAAAATTTTACGAAAAAATAGCGATAAATTTAATGAACTTTGTGCAAATTTTGAGAAAAAATTTGATACAGCTATCAAAAAAAGAATTCTCTTTTATAGCTCACAAATTTGCCAAAAAGCCAAAAAAGAACTAGAAAACAACGGTTGGAAATGTTATGATTTTATGTGATATAGGCAATACAAATGCGACTTTTTGCATAGATGGCAAAATTTCACGAGTTAGTATAGATAAATTTAACACCAAAAGTAGCGAACAGGTGTATTTTATAAATGTAAATGAAAACCTAAAACACAAACTTGCTAATGCCAAAAATTTCACCGATCTTGAACCATTTTTTACGCTAGATACGGTATATGAAGGACTTGGTGTCGATAGAATAGCCGCCTGTTACGGCATAAATGACGGCGTTATAGTTGACGCTGGTAGTGCCATTACAGTAGATATCATGTCAAATGGCATGCATCTTGGCGGTTATATCTTACCCGGCATTGCGGCACAACTTAAACTATACGCCCAAATTTCACCAAGACTAAACATAGCATTAAATTCACAAATCAAACTAAACGAACTTCCGCAAAAAACACGAGACGCTGTTAGTTACGGGATAATCAAACCGATAGTTTGCGTTCTTTCAAACATAGTAAAAAGTAAAAATATATATTTTACAGGCGGAGACGGAGAGTTTTTATCAAAATTTTTTGATAATTGCGTTTATGACAAAATGCTGATTTTTCGCTCCATGCAAAGACTTATAACAAACAAAGGGATAAAATGATAACCATAGCATTACCAAAAGGGCGAATCGCCGATGATACGCTTAAAATTTTTAGAAAAATGTTTGGCGGAAATTTTGAGCCACAAGACCGCAAACTCATACTAAATGAGCAAAATTTTCGCTTTTTAATGGTAAGAAATCAAGACATACCAACCTATGTTACCGAAGGTGCAGCCGATCTTGGCATAGTTGGACTTGATGTGCTCGAAGAACACCAACCAGATGTTGTAAGACTTCTTGATCTTAATATAGGCAAATGCCGTGTGTGCGTTGGAATTCGTGAAGATTGCAAGCTTGATTACTCCCAACCAGAACTCAAAATAGCTACAAAAATGCCAAATATAGCTAGAAATTATTTCGCACAAAAAGCCATGGCTTTAAAAATCATTAAACTTTATGGCTCTATCGAACTAGCACCACTTGTTAACCTTAGCGACGCCATAGTCGATGTTGTCGAAACAGGCACCACCATGAAACAAAACGGATTAAAAGTCGCCGAAACGATAATGCAAAGCTCGGCTCATCTCATAGCCAACAAAAACTCTTTTATCATCAAAAAAGTCGAAATTTTAGAGCTTTATAACAAGATAAAAGAACAAATCGGTTAGAAAAATTGTTTGAATTTATTTTATAACAAAATAACATATTGTATTTAAAATATTCTTGTTACTGAAAAACATTAATGTTAAATAAAATTTTGTAATTTTTTTGAAATTTACTTTCAATTACCTTTATTAGGATATAATTGCGACTTATTTTTTCACACAAAGGATAAAAAATGAATTTTTTAAAACTTTCTTCAGCACTTGCTCTAGCATTGTTTTTTGTGGCATGTAGCGATACTCCAAAAGAAGACGCACAAAATGCAAGCAATGAAATAAACAAAGGAATTACAACTATAAAAGAAGCAACACAAAATGCAGTTGAAACAGTTAGCAAAGAAGTTGAAAAAGTTGCAGAAGCTACAAAAAATTCTGCCGATGATCTTGGCAAAAGCGTAGCCACAGCAGTTGAGGGCAATGTAAGCTCTCTTGGCAAAAACATAACAACAGCTATCGAGGGTAACACAAGCATGATAGCAGAAAGCAATGTAAGCAAAGCAGTTGAAGGCAATGTTAGCAAGGCTGTAAAAAGTGTAGCAACAGCAGTTGAAGGCAACACAAGCATGATAGCAGAAAGCAATGTAAGCAAAGCAGTTGAAGGCAATGTTAGCAAGGCTGTAAAAAGTGTAGCAACAGCAGTTGAAGGCAATGTGAGTAAAGTTATTGACACAAATTTAACAAAATAAATA
>JAILCJ010000051.1 GCA_024680445.1 Campylobacter sp. | reverse complement strand
GATAGAATAGTCTTTGATGCAAACGATAGCATTATAGACGCTGGAGAAGGTTTTGATACTCTTATTGTTAAAAGTGATACAAATTTTAGTAGCATAGAAAACCTAGATAGCAAAGTAAATAGTGTTGAAGCTCTTGATATGCGTAACTCTCAAAGCACCACTATTACATTGAGTGCTGATGATGTCTTGGAGCTTACAGATAACAAAGATACTGTGCTTAAAATCTTTGGGGACGGCGGCGGAAATGTTCATGATGTTGATGTTATCAAAGGCAATTGGAGTTTATTAGAGGATCAAAGTGCGGCCGATCAAGGCTTTACACTTTATAAAGGTGATACCTCTAGCAACGAAACTATCTTTATCCAGATAGACGACAATGTCAAAATCGAAACCTTATAAAAAGCAAAGGGCGAATTTCGCCCTTTGCTAAGTTTGCAAAGCCAAGCATAAAATAATTAATAAATTTGTTAGATATGTTTTTATAAAATATTTAAAACTCCATTTTGTCTATAAATAAAAGTAAGTATTTATAAAAAGCAAAGTGCTTAAATACTACACATAAAATTTATAAAAATGGCAATGGCGAAAAAACAGCAAAAGTATTGATTTGAAATTATTATGATTAAAAAGACTTTTTATTATTTTTTGCTTGAAATTTATGGATTTTTTGATGTAAATTTGATGTTTTATCTAAAATCCTTAAATTTTTATAACTCAAAATTACACGCTTTTAAATTTCCGCTTTCAAAGCCTTTTTTAAACCAAGCCTTTCTTTGTTCGGCACTTCCGTGAGTAAAAGAATCTGGCACGACATAGCCTTGAAATTTTTTCTGTAAAGTATCATCGCCTATCGCACTAGCAGCGTTTAATGCCTCATCAAGGTCACCAAGCTCCACGCGTTTTGCCTTTTGCATATAATGAGCCCAAATTCCGCCATAACAATCCGCTTGAAGTTCGACTTTTACTTGCAAGGCGTTTTGCTCTGCTTCGTTTCTTGTTCTGGATTTTAACTGATTTATCTTATCTAAGGTTCCGAGCAAATTTTGAACATGGTGTCCGACTTCATGAGAAAGAACATAGGCTTGTGCGAAGTCGCCGGCGGCTTTGTATTTGTTTTCGAGTTCGTCGTAAAAACCGAGGTCTATATAAACTTTTTGATCGGCAGGGCAATAAAATGGTCCAGTCTGCGAGCTGGCAAATCCACAGCCGCTACTTACCGCACCGCGAAATAAAACGAGTTTTGGTTGAGGATAACTTGCGCCGTGAGCCTTAAAGATATCGCCCCAAACATCTTCGGTTTGAGCTAAGACCGCCGATACAAATTGTGCTTTTTCGTCGTTGTCATAAGCCGTGTTGGTTTTTGCAGAATTTGTGCCAAATGAGCCGTCAAGCAAGGCAAGTGGGTTGTAGCCAAAAAAATACGCCACCACGCCGACTACTAAAATGATTCGTCCGATTTTAGAACCGATCAAAAAGCGAACGATTGGTACGAGCATATTTAGGCTGCCTAAGCCACTTTGAGCTACACTGCTTTTGTCTCGTCTATCATCAACATTTGAACTTTGTCTGCTATCACGCCATCTCATAACTTTTCCTTTTTTACCGCTAAATTTTTCAAATTTTGCCTTGTTTTTTAAAATTTTGTTTAAATTTGAAAAAAATTTTTACAAAATTTGATTTTTAAAGGCATGGCTTTGATAAATTTAATGTTTAAAAAATTTGTGTTTAGATAAATCAAATTTGATAGCCAAAAATTTCTAGCAAATAAAATTTAAAAGCTAATTTTTGGCATTTAAAACATATAAATTTAAATTTTTGCAAGATCTGCTAAAACCTTAGCAGCGTGATCTTTGGCTTTGACGCTTTTATAAACTTTTAAAATTTTGCCGTCTGCATCGATAACAAAGGTCGAGCGAACTATGCCAAGATATTCTTTGCCATAATTTTTTTTCACTTGCAAAACGCCGTAAGTTTTGGCGACTTCTTTTTGGTTATCGCTTAGCAAAATGTGTTTTAAATTTTGTTTGGCGATAAAGTTGTTATGGCTTTTAACGCTATCTGGACTAAGTCCGATGATAACGCAGTTTTGAGCTAAAAAATCATCATAGTTTTGGCTAAATTCGCAAGCCTCGGTGGTGCAACCGGGCGTGTTATCTTTTGGGTAAAAGTACAAAACGACTTTTTTGCCTATAAAATCTTTTAGGCTGACATTTACTCCGTCTGCATTTTCTAGCGTAAAATTTGGTGCCTCGTCTCCATTTTTAAGGCTGATCTTGCGTTGTAAATCCTCTTTGCTAAATTCGCTCATTTTTTCTCCTTTGATTTTAAACTAATGCCGTTTCTACCGACACTTGCAGTATCTAGCGTTTCTATCATGATTAAGATATTTGCCTTATCTTTGCCTAAAATTCTAGACAAAGTATCGCTAACTTCGGCTATGATTTGTGCTTTTTGTTCGTCGCTAGGTTCTGGTGCGGCGGTTTTGATATTTACAAATGGCATACTTTTCCTTTAAATTTTATTGATTTTTATGCGTTTAAAGCTTACAATTATACAAAAATTTTGGAGAATTTTATGGATTATAACAAAGAAAACAAAGGCATAGTATGTTTTGTGTATAAATGCGAACAAAAAAGAAGCTTTTATCTGGCTTACTTTGCGGCGTTTTTGCTTCTTGCTTTGTGTTTAAAATTTTCGGTTCAAAACTGTGAAATCGCATTTATAGCGACTATCGTGAGTGCATTTAGTATGCTTTTGGTATCTTTATCGCCACGACTTTTTTTGCTTAGGTTGCTTGGCTTTTTACTGGCCCTTGCTAGTGGTGTGGTTGCCATGCACAATACAAATGAACTTGGTGCAAATTTACACTTTTACCTACTTGCAATTTTATGCTTTTTGCTTTTTGCCTCGCTTTTATTTTGGTTTGTTTATAATGCAAGAAGTAGCGAAGTAAACGAGCTTTGAAATCTTTGTAAAAAATTTTTAAAATTTAAATAAAAAGATTTTTATCAAATTTGACTTTGAAATTTGCTTTTTATAAATCATCAAATTTGATTTATATTTT
>JAILCJ010000042.1 GCA_024680445.1 Campylobacter sp. | reverse complement strand
GCAAAAATTTATTTAAAATTTATTTTAATTTAATTTATATTATTATATAATTACATAAATATTTTTAGCAAACTCGTTGGAGCTTCGAAAAATTCGCTAACTTTGCTTTCGTTAGCAAAAACTTCAAAGAAATTTTTAATTTTTAAGACATAATGGTAAAAAGTGGAGTCTTGGCACTATTTTTTGACCATTAAGCCAAAATTTTAGCTAAAGTTTTTTACAATATTAAAAAATTAAAACAAGGCAAAATTATGTTTTAAAAGTCCTTTGATTTGCTTAAAATTTATACATTTATCATCATTAGAACAAAGTCCGAGCGGACTAAGATAAAATTTCGCATCTAAACTTAAACCAGCTTCTTTTAAAATCTTAGAAATTTGCTCTTTTTTATTGCCATTAAAAATATCTGCAAAGGCAAGAACTTTGCCATTTTTTTGATTTACCGTGATGCAGGTTTTGTGCTTGTGATTTAGGCTTTTGCAAGCGGTTCTGATGTGTTCGTTTTCAAAAAGTAGCTCGTTTTCATAAATAAAATTTGTATCTATTTGCGGTGAAGTTTCGATCGAAGTTTTTAGGCTGTTTCTTAGTATTCTGCCAAGAGTGTTTTTATGTTTTGGAGTGATTTGTGAGCCGTAAAAATCGCAGGCAAGCCCTTCATATCTTGCTTGATTTTGGTGTTGCAAAGCAAAGGCTAAAAGTAGACGTTCTTTTTTTAAAGTGGCATTTGCCTTTGAGGATTTGCCACGAAGTGCGATTTTACCGCTTAGTTCGCCGTTTTCTTTGCCATTTAGATCAAGTTTTATCCACTTTGAAAGCGCACTTAAAGATATTTCGCCATCGTTTTTTTCAAGTTCGCCCTTATCAAAGTCGATTTTTTCGCCTCTAAAAAAGATATGACCGCTAAATTTTGGAAAGATTTTTATATCTTTGTTTTTAAAATTCTCAAAAGGGTGATCGAATTTTTTGATAAAAACTTCAAATTTATCGCCGTCTCCATAACCGATAAAATGGTATAAAGTCCCGATATTTTCGTGTTTTATCTCATAAGCAAAAGTAAAAACCGCCGCCAAAACAAAGCTAAAAATTTTTCTCACTCTATCCTCCTAAATTCCAAGCGCCCAACGTGAAAAGGCGATAATCTCGCATTTTATCCCTTCTATGCTTAAAACTCCGCTATTTGCAACGCTAATTACTTGAAATTTTGTTACACCGTAGCTTTTTAACACAGGGTGAAGTTTTTTGAACTTTAAAAATATGATCTCACTTGCGCTAAAAGGTATACAAGCTATGGCAAGTTTCCTTTTTGCAAGGAAAAAATCAAAATCTTTTGTGTAAAAAATTTGCTCTTTAAATTTAGCCAATTCGCAAAAAACCACATTTGCAAAAACCTGCCCAAAGTCCTTTTTGGCGTTTAGGGCGTTGCGAAAACCAAAGTTTTTTAGATAAACTTTTTTTGCCGCCTTTGCCTCGTTAAATTTTTCTATGGCAAGGATATAGCCGTTTTTTTCAAGCTTTGCAAAACCGGTATAAATGCTGTCTTTGGATATTTTTATCTTGCCTTTTAGGGATTTGAAAATTTCATATAAACTTATGTTTTCACCGCATCTTTGAGCCAAATTTGTTAGTAAAATTATCTCGTTTTGACTAAGTTTGCAACGCAAATCATCTTGCAAACAAAGGCTGACTTCGCTAGCGTCTAAAAAGGCGGTTTTAGGCGAATTTGAGTGAGCCAAAAAGTGGCTAAAAAGCATATTTTCATCAAGATTTTTACTAAAAAATGCGATAAATTCCTCATAGTCAAGATAGCCGAGATTCAAAGTAGCAAAACCTTGCAAATACGCATCTACAAAGCTGGTTGCAAGCACGATATGCTCGCACTCTAAGCCAGATATATATCCAAACTCGCCATCACAAAGCCCATCTACCGCCACGGCCTTTATCTTGTTGTTTTTTGCCAAAAAATCCTTTAAATTTTCTAGCACAAAAAGCCTGTCGATTCGCATATCATCAAGATTTATATAAAGTCTTTCGTCTTGTTTAAATGCCGATAGGTAATCGCCTATCATAGAACTTTTGCCACTGCCGATAGCTCCGATGATAAGGGTTTTTGGAGATATGACCGAGGCCTTGCGATTTATGTATTTTAGGGCTTTTAAAGGCTGGTTATAACAAAATTCTAAGTCGGTCAACTTTTATCCTTTAAGGCTCAA
>JAILCJ010000158.1 GCA_024680445.1 Campylobacter sp. | reverse complement strand
CTTTGCAGATACAAAATTACTAAAAGATATTGAAAAAAATAAAAATATAATTTTTAAAGGTAGAGTTAGTGATGACAAGCTTGTTAAATTGTATTCTAACGCTATTTGTTTTGTTTATCCATCATTATACGAAGGCTTTGGCATACCGCCATTAGAAGCGCAGGCTTGCGGTTGTCCTGTTGTATGCTCGAATGCCGCATCTTTGCCAGAGGTTTGCGAGAATAGCGTAATTTACTGTGATCCATATGATATAAATGATATAAAAGAAAAAATTCAAATGGTATTAGACGATGAAAATATACAAAACGATTTAAGGCAAGAAGGCTTTGAAAATATTAAACGTTTTAGCTGGGAAAAATCAGCTAAACAAATCGCTGATTTATTAATGGAGTTAAGATGAAAAAAGCACTTATTCATGACTGGTTTAGCGTTTATGCTGGGGCTGAAAAATGCGTAGAAAGCTTTACAAATATATATGATGATTTTGAAATTTTTAGCTTGATTGATTTTTTAAATCCTAATGATAGAGAAAAAATTTTAAAAGGCAAAAATGCAAATACAAGTTTTATCCAAAATTTACCCTTTGCCAAGAGTAAATATCGTAATTACCTACCACTTTTTCCACTTGCCATAGAGCAGTTTGATTTGCGAGATTTTGACCTTGTTTTATCTAGTTCTCATGCCGTGGCAAAGGGTGTTTTAACGCATTCAAATCAACTTCATATAAGCTATATTCACACGCCGATTCGTTATGCGTGGGATTTGTATCATCAGTATTTGCACGAAAGCGGTTTGGATAAAGGCATAAAAGGCAAACTTGCCAAATATTTTTTACACAAAATACGTCTTTGGGATATAAGCACTATAAATAGAGTTGATTGTTATATCGCAAACAGTCATTATATTTCGCGTCGTATAAAAAAAGTTTATGGCAAAGATAGCGATGTGATTTATCCGCCGGTTGATACGAACAAATTTGAACTAAAAGAACAAAAAGAAGATTTTTATCTGACGGCTTCAAGGTTGGTGCCTTATAAAAAGATAGATATGATAGTCGAATCCTTTGCAAATACCGATAAAAAGCTTGTTGTTATAGGTGACGGACCGGATATGGCAAAAATAAAGGCAAAGGCTAGTAAAAATATAGAAATTTTGGGTTATCAAAATGATGAGGTCATGATAGATATGATGCAAAGATCAAAGGGCTTTGTTTTTGCTGCTGAGGAGGATTTTGGTATCACGCCAGTAGAGGCGCAAGCATGCGGAACTCCTGTTATTTGTTTTAGCAAAGGCGGAGCAAAAGAGAGTATTTTAGACATGAAAACCGGAGTGCATTTTGATAAACAAAACTCTGAAGAGCTTTTAAAAGCCATAGCTAAATTTGAGCAAAATTATGATAAATTTGATCCAAATTTGATTAGGCAAAATGCCCTAAGATTTTCAAGATCTAGATTCGAAACCCAAATAAAAGAATATGTAGAAAAAAAATATAGTGAATTTAAGGATAAAATAAAATGACAAATATAATTTTATGCGGTGGTAGTGGCACGCGTTTGTGGCCTATCAGTAGGACTTTGCTGCCAAAGCAGTTTGCTAAACTTTTTGATGGTAAATCTTTATTTGATTTGACGATAGAGCGAAATTTGAAGCTTTGCGATGATTTTTTTATAGTTTCAAATGCCGAGCAGTATTTCATTTCTCTTGATCAGCTCGAAAAAATGGGCTTAAAAGACCAAAGATATATCTTAGAGCCTATCGGTAAAAACACAGCACCAGCCATAGCTTTGGCTTGTTTGTCTTTGCCAGAAGATGAAATTTTGCTAGTCACGCCATCAGATCATCTCATAAAAGATATAAAAAGCTATGAACAAGCCATAAAAGAGGCTAAAATTTTAGCACAAAATAATCATCTAGTCGTATTTGGCATAAAGCCTAGCCACCCAAATACAGGCTTTGGCTATATAGAGGCAAATGGTCAAGATGTGCTTTCTTTTCATGAAAAACCAGACCTAAAAACGGCTGAAAATTTCATAAAAAGTGGGAATTTTTATTGGAATAGCGGTATGTTTATGTTTAAGGCCGGGGTGTTTTTAGAAGAGTTAAAAACACATGCCCCAGAGATTTATGGCACTTGTTTGAGCGCCTTTAAAAACGCTAAAAACGAAAATCCTTTAAGGGTAAATTTAGACGATATGGAAAAAATTCCAAGCGACAGCATAGACTACGCCGTGCTTGAAAAATCACAAAATGTAAAAGTCGTGTATGCCGATATGGCTTGGAGCGATCTTGGTAGTTTTGATAGCTTGTATGATGAGTTTGAAAAGGATGAATTTGGTAACACAAAATGCCAAAATCATATAAATATAAATTCATCACGAAATTTGATATTTTCAAACACACGAAAAGTAGCTACGATAGATATCGATGATATGATAATCGTCGATACTAAGGATGCTTTGCTTGTTTGCAAAAAGGGTTCTAGCCAAAAGGTCAAACAAGTCGTCGCCAAGCTCAAAGACGACGATATCGCAAAATCCCATGTCACGACTCATCGCCCATGGGGAAGCTACACTGTGTTAGAAGACGAAAATGGTTACAAGATAAAACGAATAGTCGTAAAACCGGGCAAAAGGCTATCTTTGCAAAAACATTATCACAGAAATGAACACTGGATAGTGGTGAGCGGAACGGCGACAGTGACCATAGACGATAGGACATTTTTGCTTAGAGAAAACGAATCGACTTATATCAAAGCCGGCGAAGTTCATAGATTGGCAAATGAAGGCAAAATTCCCATAGTGCTTGTAGAAGCACAGGTCGGCAGCTATACTGGCGAAGACGATATAGTAAGAATACAAGACGATTTTAACAGAAACTAAATTTGGAGAAAAAATGAAAAAAATCGTATCTATTTTGATACTTTTATGCGCCGATATTTTGGCGATAGCTTTGTGCATTTGGCTTGGTGTGGTGGTCAAAAATTTGCTAAATTCCGAGCCGTTTTTTTACGAATACGAAAGATATATTTATTTTGCACCGATATATGTCATCATGGCGTTTTTGCTCGCA
>JAILCJ010000138.1 GCA_024680445.1 Campylobacter sp. | reverse complement strand
AACTTTACTGAATTAATAATATTAAAAGAAACAAATTTATAATTTATTTTATTTTTACATTATTTTTTGCTAATTTTCAATAAAAAACTTACAAAAAGCAAAATTTTAATGATTTTAAAGATAAAAAATTTAAAGAAATATAAAAAACAAATTTAAGCATTTTGCAGAAAAAAAGAAAAAATTCTAGCCCAAAAAGGACTAGAATTTGATTATTTAAGGAAGGAAAAATTTACTCAAAATATAATCAGAATCTCATCTCTAAATCAAGATAAAAATTTCTGCCCCTGCCAACATTTGTACTAGTAGTAGTGCCGGCAGCATTTATATATTGTTTATCAAAGATATTATTCACACCAAAGCTGATATTTGCCCCGCTTAAAAAGCCTATCACTCCTTTTGGCATTTTATAAGTTACTTTTACATCAGCAAGAGTAAAATGTTTATCAACATAGTAGTATGTAGTGCCACGAGATACATAACTAGCTGGATTTGAATGCGGATTTAGATAATGATTTGCGTGAAAATCAATGTCAAGATTTCTAAGCGGAGAGTAACCTAAATGTAGTTGAAGTTTGCTAGCATGATGACTTAAATCCTCTTTTGTTTTTTTATCATAAACTTTCAATCTCTCATAGCTAGAACCGATTCTAAATGCATCGATTTTATAGTTTGCACTTATCTCAAAACCATGACGCACGGCATCATCAACATTTTCGTATCGTCCATACTGACTAGGATCTAAGCCTCTATCGCCCGGCTCAACAGGCGGAGTACCAAGCTCTGGAACGGCTTTTAACGATATCATATCTTTTATCTTGCCGTAAAAATATACGCCTTTTAAATAAAGTGAATCATCGCCAAAAATTTCATCTTTTACAAAGCTCAAACCAACTTCGTATTCTTTGGCGGTTTCAGACTTCAAATTTGGATTTGGTAAATAATAATACATTCTATTTACATAACCTTCCGATGAAGTTTCATGCGGGGTTGGAGCACGGAAACTTTCAGAATATCCGCCCAAAAAAGTCAAACTATCAAAGACGGTATAAGCCAAAGCTACACGTGGGCTAAATCTTGAATCGGTAAATTTGGTGCTAGTATTTTTTTTGACTTTTCTTTCATATCTATCATAGCGACCACCAAGGGTAAGTTCAAGGTCTTGCCATGAAATGATATCTTGAAAATACAAACCTAAGTTATTGTATTCGTTAGGGTGCGAGTTAAAACCAGCAGTTGGCGTTAGGTCTTTGTATTCTCTTATCCAGAGTGCATCTTCTTGTCTGTTGTCATAATCAACACCAGTTACCAAGTTATGCTCTAAAAAGCCAGTTTGAAATTTTGAATCATTTTTTAAGGCAAAACCGTATCTGTCCTCGTCATTTACATACACGGCTTGTTTGTTGCCCTTTGACATACTTTCGTCCCACTCCCAGCCTCTGTTGTATTTTGAATCTGCTTTGTAAGCCCTAAAACTCAAATCAACCAAATCACTTAATGGCTTATAAAAATAATTAAATGTCAAGTCTCTTTGTTCTAGTTTACCTTTTACAAATAAATCTTCGTCATTATTGTTAAGCGTTTGCCAAAGCGTATCAAGTTCTTCGTTAAAATCAAAAACGCCAAGTTCGATTCTATGCGAATCTGCAAAATTTACACCGCCTTTAAAAAATAAAGTGCGAATCATTTCGTTATTAAAATTATAAGGGACTTTTGGATCAGCCGAATACGAACCTCCGTCAGCCAATTTTATCTTACCATGCCAAGCTTTTTTGCCGTAAATCAAAGCGTCCATAGAAGTATTGCCAAGTGTGCCCTCTGGTGTTCTACCATAAATCGCCGCCCTAGCCGAGTGCATATGATTCGATTCTATTCTGCCGCCCAACATGGCACCGAAATTTTCGTCATCTAGTAAATAATCATGTGCATCTTTGGTTTTTAAACTAACTATACCGCCGATAGCTCCCGAACCGTGCAGGATCGAACTTGCACCTTTTACAACTTCTACTCTTTTTAGTATATCAGCGTCCGTGCGAAAAGTTGAAATCATATTTGAGTAAAGACCCACAGAACGTTTTACACCGTCTTGCATGATAATAACTCTTTCGTCATCGCCAGAACCAAAACCACGAATATAAAAACGTCTGCCTATCTCCCTGCCCTTATCTGAACCGATATCAACGCCCGGTATATCGCCAATGGCTTCGATAACATTTGTTTTGGCTTTTAAATCATCACTTTTTAAAATGCCAACACTACCGGCGTATTTTGACAAATCGCTTTGTGTTCTAGTCGCCTCAACGGTAATTTCGTCAAGTTTCACATCATGCGTTGTTTTATTTTGGTCTTTCGACATGTCCGCATAAGAAAAAGCCGTTATCAAGGCTAAACTCAGGTAAAATTTATTCACAATCACTCCTTTAAATTTTGATGATGAATTGCAAATTTAACAAAAAGCTACTTAAATATTTAAGTGATTTTGAAAATAGATTGTAAAATTAATTTTTAAATTTTTTTAAAGTTTTTATTATCAAAATATGCAGATATTATCAAAATAAAAATACAAGCTT
>JAILCJ010000104.1 GCA_024680445.1 Campylobacter sp. | reverse complement strand
TTGGTTTTTGCTTTATCAAATTTGGTGTTTAAAATTATCAAATTTGATAAAAATTTTACCCTTTTTGCTTTATCAAATTTGATGAGTGAAAATATCAAATTTGGTGTTTAAAACTATCAACTTTGCTTAAATTTTGTATCTTTGTGCATAAAAAAAGGGCTTAAATTTATCAAATTTGATATTTAAGCCCAAAAATTTAGTCTGTTTAGACATTAAAGCGAAAATGCATAACATCGCCGTCAACAACTATATAGTCCTTGCCTTCAAGTCGCATTTTGCCATTTTCTTTGGCTCCGTTTTCTCCGCCGTATTTTATATAATCGTCGTAGCTTATGACCTCAGCCCTTATGAATCCTCGTTCAAAGTCATTGTGTATAACGCTTGCAGCCTTTGGAGCCTTCCAGCCATTTTTTATAGTCCAAGCCCTAACTTCAACGACACCAGCCGTAAAATAACTTATAAGATTTAACTTAGAAAAAGCGGTGCGAATGATCTTTTCAAGTCCGCTTTCACTAGCTCCCAAATCGCTTAAAAACTCGTGTGCTTCTTCGTCGCTAAGACCGACAAATTCTTCTTCTATCTTTGCACAAAGTTTGATGACTTCGTGTCCGCTTTGCTCGGCGTATTTTCTTAAACTTTTTACATATTCATTATCTTCACTAAGCCCGTCTTCATCGACATTTGCTCCATAAATCACCTCTTTTGCAGAAAGCAAACGAAGCTCTTTATTTAAAGCCTTGAAACTATCATCATCTTTTTTGGCAAAACTACTTGCACTTTTGCCAGAATTTAAATGCTCTAAAAGTTCATTTGCTATTTGCATAGCCTCTTTTGCACCCTTAGAATTTGCCTTGACTTCACGGCTAAGTTTTTCTATCTTTTTACCAAGTTGTTCGATATCGGCTAAAATTAACTCAGTTTGTATGATTTCTATATCTCGAATCGGATCGACCTTACCCTCAACATGGGTGATATTTTCATCATCAAAACAACGAACTATATGTAAGATAAGCTCGGTTTCACGGATATTTGAAAGAAATTTATTGCCTAGACCCTCGCCCTTACTAGCACCCTTTACCAAACCAGCAATATCAACAAATTCTATGGTTGAGTACTGAATTTTGTTTGGATTTACTATCTTTGCAAGCTCTGCCAATCTCTTATCAGGCACGGCAACTATGGCTTTGTTCGGCTCTATCGTACAAAATGGATAATTTGCACTTTCAGCATTTTGTGCCTTAGTCAAGGCATTAAAAGTCGTGGATTTGCCGACATTTGGCAAACCAACTATCCCAACGCTAAGTCCCATTACTTCATCTCCCTTACAAGAGAATTTAGGTAGTAAATATTCATCCTAACCCCAGCACCGCTAGCACCGGCTTGATTGTAACCCCAAGCCTTTTGCACGAAGGCTGGCCCTGCGATATCTTGATGCATCCATTTATCTTTATACTCGTCTTTTATAAATTTATTTAAAAAAAGTCCAGCCGTTATAGCTCCGCCGTATCTGCTAGAAGCTGAATTGCTAACATCGGCTATATCGCTTTTTATAAGCTCTTTTAGATAGTCGTTAAAATGAAGTATACTAATTAATTCACCACTTTTTGCACTTCTTTGTTTAAAGTCCTCTTTTAAACTTTCGTTTTCGCCCATTATACCGCTAGTGTATTCGCCAAGACCCACCACGCAAGCACCGGTTAGTGTCGCCATATCGATTAAGATATCTGGTTTAAAATCCTGAGCATAGCTAAGACAATCCGCAAGCACCAAACGCCCTTCGGCATCGGTGTTTTTTACCTCTATCGTAACTCCACTTCGTGAGATAAGCACATCGTCTGGTTTGTATGAATCGCCACCTATCATATTTTCCGTTGCACCGATGATAGCGTGAATTTCAAAGGGCAATTCCAACTGACTAGCAGCCATAATGATACCCATGGCGGCTGCTCCACCGCTTTTATCTGACTTCATGGTACACATATAATCAGAGGGTTTTAAGCTTAAACCACCGCTATCATAAGTAAGACCCTTGCCTACAAAAATCACTCTTTTTTTCGCCTTTGGAGCCTTATAAATAAGGTGAATAAGACGCGGCGGCAAGGCACTCGAACGATTTACCGCCAAAAATGCACCCATTTTTTGTTCTTTTAAAAAATCCTCGTCATAAACCTTGCAAGTAACATTTTTTAGCGAATCGGCTAGTTCGCAAGCATCATCTGCCATTTTTTGGGGGGTGTAAATTTCAGGCGTTTCATTTACTATATCTTTAACAAAATTTGTTGCGTTTGCTATGATTTCACCCTGAGCTATACCAAGTTTTACTTTTTGAGTGCTTATCTTTTCTCCGCCATAAATTTCGGCAGTTGAAAATACAACCTTATCCAAATTTGATTTTGTTTTTTCACTTTTGTATTTATCGAATTCATAACTACCTAACAAAAATCCCTCGACCAAAGCCGAAAAACTTCCCTTTTCGCAAGTGCTAACATAAGTCGCCATTTTAATAGACTTGATATTAAATTTTTTCAGTGCACTATAAGCCTTTGAAGCACCCAAACGAAACTCTTCAAGATCAAGTTTTTCTATGCCAACATAAAGAGTTTTGCTTTCTTGAACGAAGCAAATACCGCTCCCGTCAAAACCCAAAAATTTCAAAGTCTTTGCGTCTGCTTTTACAAATTTGTGTTTTAAATTTTTATCAACTACAAAAACTACGCTTGCATCAGCTTTTATTTCATCAAGTTTTTTGTTATTTAGCTTAAAATTCATGTTTTCTGTCCTTTCGTTTTGCTAAAACATTATGTTCAAATCTCTTAAATGCGTAAATGATAGCACCCAAAAATACACAAGCAAGCGGTATGGCGACATACCAGTACTCTTTGGCTTTGCTTAAAATTTCAAGTATATGTTCGCCAAGCAACCACGCTGGTATTATCGTGATAGCCGCCCAACACCAAGCACTAAATAAATTTATGATCGCGTATTTTTTGGCATCATAGCGAGTTAAACCTATACTTATAGGTAAAATCGTGCGAAGTCCGTATAAATAACGTTGTATAAAAATGATAGGTGAGCCGTAACGTTTCATCAAAATGTGTGCGATAGCGAATTTTCGCCTTTGTGAGCGAAGTTTTTTCGTGATATAACTCTTGTTATATCGCCCTATGTAAAAGTAAATTTGATCACCGGCAAAACCGCCAAGCCCTGCCACAAAGATAGCAAGTCCAAGATTCATATCTCCGGTGTGCGATAAGATACCAGCCATTATGAGAGCCATTTCGCCCTCCATTATGCACCAAAAAAATAAAATTATATAACCATACTCTTTTAAAAGATCTATAAAATATGCCTCCACTTCACGCCTCTAAAACATTATAAACTTCGGCTAGTTTTCTTAGTTCTTCATCGCCACCAAAGCCGTTGATTTTAAGCACAAAACATGCATAAAGATTTTTAACGCCAAGTTCTTTTATAAGTTTAGCAGACGCCATAGCAGTGCCGCCAGTAACGATGATATCGTCCATTAGCAAGATATTAGTATCTTTTTTGCCACGAAAAGCATCGGTATGAATTTGAACCTCATCAAAGCCGTATTCAAGACTGTATTTTTGAGAAATAGTAGTAAAAGGAAGTTTTTTAGGTTTGCGAATCGGCACAAAACCTATATGTAGCCTACTTGCAAGAGCAGCACCAAAGATAAAACCACGACTTTCTATGCCTACGACAAAATCAAGATTCTTATCTTTATAAAATTCGTAAAGATGATCTAGCAAAAAAGCAAAAGAATCTGCGTCATTTATAAGAGTGGTGATATCTCTAAAAACTATGCCGGGTTTTGGAAAATCCTCGACAACACGAATTTTTTCTAGTAATTTTTTTTGTAAATTTTCTCCTAAAATTTGCATGCATATCCTTTAAAAATTTATAAAATTTTTTATAAGAGTGCTTCGATCTTGCCTTCAAGTTCTCGAATTCTGCCACGAAGTTTTTCATTTTCTAGGCGGTATTGAGAATTTCTGGTACGAAGCGAAGTAACATCGTTTTTAGTTTTGTTTAATTCTTCGGTTAAAATATCAATATTTCCAAGACTTCTTTGAAGTTGAATTTGTAATTTTCTGATGACGACTTCGGTATCTTGAAGGTTATTTTTCATAAAGTCTTTTGCAGTTCTTTCTCGTTTTAACAAGGTTTTGAAGTAAAAAACCATAACGATAAGATAAACACTGGTGCAAACTAAAAATGTTTCAAGTAGCCATTGCATCACCATTATTTCGCCCCTAAATTGATTTTTGATACTCGTCTTTCGTGTCTGCCACCTTCAAATTCCGTGCTAAAAAACACTTTTAGCATTTCGATAGCATCGGCAGTAGTTGTGTTTCTAGCACCAAGAGCTAAGACATTTGCATTATTGTGTTGTCTAGCAAGTGCAGCCGTTGCGGTATCGTGGCAGAGTGCACAGCGGACATTTTCATGGCGGTTCGCAACTATGCTAACGCCTATACCAGTTCCGCAAATGACTACACCATAGACATTTTCGCAAATTTGTTCTGCCAAAGCATGAGCAAAATCAGGATAATCAACGCTATCTTTTGAGTTTGTGCCAAGATCAATAACATTGAAATTTTGCTGTGTCAAAAAGTTTTTTAAATTTTCTTTTAAATCAACGCTTGCGTGGTCGCCACTGAGTATTATTTTATCTATTTTCATCATCTTCTCTTAAAAAAATTTTCGTGATTATACAATCTACATTGCCAAAAACAGCTTAAAAATACTGTATATAGGCGTAAAAACGATACTTGAAAGCGGACTGATAAGTAAGATTATCAAGACCACTAAACCATATTTTTCATATTTAAACATTTTTGCCGCGATAGGGGTCAAATTTAATACACAAAGCAAATATCCAAGAGCCTTAAAACCATCAAGTGGCGGCAAAGGATAAAGGTTGAAAAGTCCTAAAAACAAATTTACTATAAAAAGCATTTTTAAAACTTCATTTACTTCATCGCCAAATCCCATACCAAAATTTTTTATTAAAAATAAGGACAAAATCGCAATAAATACATTGTAAAAAATCCCAGCCAAGGCTACAAAAATTCCGCCCTTATATCCTCCATTTTCTATAACGGTTCTCATATTTACAGGCACTGGTTTTGCCCAACCAAATACAAAACCTGTGCTTATATAAAGTGCAAAAGGCACTATAAAAGTCCCGATAGGATCGATATGGCGGATAGGATTTATACTAAGTCTGCCTAAATTTTTAGCCGTGTCATCACCAAATTTGTATGCAACCCAGCCATGCATAAATTCATGTCCGACTATCGCAACTATAAGGGCTAAAATCAAAGAAAAGATTTTAAGCACATCGATATTAGTAAAGTCCATCTATCTCATCTTCTTTTATGGCAAAATCTACAAATTTATCGTTATCTTGAACGCTAGTTATCATACGCCCTATTCTCTCCCAGCGAATTTTATACTCGCTATCCCAGCTAAAATATATAAACCATGGTTTTCCAACTATGTGTTTATACTGCACCGTGCCCCAAAAACGACTATCATTTGAGTGATCGCGGTTATCGCCCATCATAAAAAATTCGTCTTTTTCGACCTTAAAATAAAAGGCATTAAAACTATACTCGCCTATCCTTGGTAATTCATCGATATTTACGGGTTTCATCGCAAGTTTGTTTGCGTTTAAAGCCATAACCATATAATCAAACAAATTTACATTTTCATCATAATGAATTCCTTTGTGTTTATAAGGTTCTTTTACAAAAAGCTTACCGGCAAGAGTGACTATATCTTCGGCTTTGAAGTTGGCTTTTATAAATTCATCGCCTTCATGCGGACGCAAAAAAGTTTGTTTTTCGCTAAAAATTATTTCATCGCCACCAACGGCAAAAAGTCGTTTTACAAAGTGAATTTTGTCATTGTCATTGCTACGAAAAACAACTATATCATCACGTTTTGGTCTATCACCGTCTATGATATGATCGTTACCAAAAAAATCAGGCAAAACCCTTACTTCAAGCCATGGAATTCTAGGAACAGGCACGCCATAGCTAAATTTTTTAACAAAAAGATGATCGCCTACTAAAAGAGTATTTTTCATAGAACCAGAAGGAATCACAAAGGCTTGGGCTATAAAAAATATCACCAAAGCAACTATGATAATAGTGCCGGTCCATGAAGCTGAAAAATCGTAAAGTTTACTTAAAGTTTTTTTCATTTACTGGCTCGAATTTTAGCGGATTTTATGGTGTTTGATAATAACATTGCGATAGTCATAGGACCAACTCCGCCCGGTACTGGCGTGATAAGAGAGGCTTTTTTGCTAACTTCATCAAAGTCTACATCTCCGACTAAGCGTCCGTCATCTAAGCGGTTTATACCAACATCTATCACGATAGCGCCGTCTTTTACCATGTCAGCACTTACAAAATTTGCCTTGCCGATAGCCGCTACTAACAAATCAGCCTTAGCACAAATTTCTTTTAAATTTTTTGTTTTTGAGTGAGTTATAGTAACGGTTGCGTTTGCGTTTAAAAGCAAGGCAGCCATAGGTTTACCAACTATATTGCTTCTGCCTATTATAACGGCATTTAAGCCAGTTAAATCCACGCCATATTCTTTAAACATAAGCATGATACCAAGCGGGGTGCAAGGCACGAATCCGTCAAGTCCACTAACCAAATTTCCAACATTTATAGCGTGAAAACCGTCTACATCTTTTTGTGGGCGTATGGCTTTTAAGATATTGTTTGTGTTTATGTGTTTTGGGAGAGGAAGTTGAACCAAAATGCCATCAACGCTGTCATCGAGATTCAAAACATTTATGAGAGCCAAAAGCTCGTTTTCGCTGGTATTTTCTCCAAGTTTATGCATGATAGATTCTATGCCAACGGCTTTACAAGCCTTTTCTTTTGAAGCAACATAAGTTTGAGAAGCCTTATCTTCACCAACCAAAATAACAGCAAGTGCCGGCTTTATGCCACTTTCATTAAGAGACATAACTTCATGTTTAAGCTCTTCTTTGACCTTTGCACTAAGTGCTTTTCCGTCTATTTTTGTCATAAATTTATCCTTATTAAATGCTATTTTAATCACAAAAATTGTATCATACCCAAATTTTTTTTAAAGTTTAGACAAGTGAGATTTTTATGCGTTATATTTTTTGTATTATTTTTTTAAGTGTTTCAATTTTTGCCGAGGATTTTATCACAAAAGACGAACATGCTCGCATGCTTTACAAAAATCCTAGGGGCATAGGTTGTGATAAATGTCACGGCGAGGACGGCAGAGGCAAACTTTTATCAACTTATAAGCATTATGATAAAAAACAAAAAAAATTACTCAAAAAATCCCTTATCACTCCACCCATAAATGACATAGAATTTAGCAAATTTAAACAAGCCATAGAGAAGCCAAAAGGCGTAATGCCAAGCTATTTTTTAACAAATGAAGAAATCAAACTCTTATACGCTTATACCAAAAATTTACTAGAACAAGAAAATAATAAACCTAAAAAAGGACGAAAAAATGACAAATGAACAAGCCTTTGAATTAGCCAAAAAATATATCCCCGGCGGAGTGGATTCTCCGGTTAGAGCCTTTGGAAGCGTCGGTACAACGCCATTTACCACACAAAGAGGCGAGGGAGCATATCTATATGATATACAAGGCAATCGATATCTTGACTTTATACAAAGCTGGGGTCCGCTTATATTTGGACACTGCGACAAAGATATCCAAGACGCCGTTATAAACGCCGTTAAACTCGGTCTTAGCTACGGCACACCCTGCCAAGACGAAACAAATTTGGCAAAAATGATAGTTGATGAATTTGATGATATAGATAAAATTCGCTTTGTAAATTCCGGCACAGAAGCAACCATGAGTGCGATAAGACTGGCTCGTGGTTATACAAAAAAAGACGGACTTATCAAATTTGAAGGTTGCTATCACGGTCACTCTGACGCCTTGCTTATCAAAGCAGGTAGCGGTGCAACAACCTACGGCAACGCTTCATCTGCTGGCGTGCCAAACGATATCATAAAAAACACTCACCTTGCTATTTACAACGACATACAAAGCGTTGAGAAAATATTTCAAACTCAAAGCATAGCCGCTGTTATCATAGAACCTATCGCTGGAAATATGGGGCTAGTACCGGCTAAAAAGGAATTTTTGATAGCCCTTCGCAAACTTTGCGACAAATTTGGTGCGGTGCTGATTTTAGATGAAGTAATGAGCGGTTTTAGAGCATCAAAACATGGTTCAAAGCCGTTTTATGGCGTAAAAGCCGATATCACAACCTTTGGCAAGGTCATAGGCGGAGGTATGCCAACGGCTGCCTTTGGTGCAAGAAGCGAGATCATGGACTGCCTAAGTCCAAACGGAGCGGTTTATCAAGCCGGTACTCTTAGTGGAAATCCCGTTGCCATGGCGGCTGGTAAAGCAAGTTTGACTAAAATTTTTAAAGATGAAAATTTATATGCTAGACTTGAAAAAAAGGCATCAAATTTGATGAAAGGCTTTAAACAAGCTGCAAATTCCAACGGCTTTGCCATGCAAACATGCGTTCGTGGCTCAATGTTTGGCTTTTTCTTTAATCAAAACGAAGTAAATAACTATGCCGACGCCCTTAAAAGCGACACGGCACTTTACGCCAAATTTCACACAAATATGCTAAAACACGGCGTTTATCTTGCTCCAAGTCAGTTTGAAACAGGCTTTATCTGTGACGCCATGAGCGATGATGATATAAATTTCGCCATATCTTCGGCAAAACTTGCATTTAGCGAGATCAAAAATGGCTAAGATAAAAAGTGTAGTAAATGCGGCTGAATACCTAAGCCTTGGAATCTCCATAGTAGTTGCCATAGCCATAGGCGTTGGGCTAGGTTTTTGGCTTAAAAGCATAAGCGGTTATGACATTTTTATCTTTGTAGGACTTGCTTTTGGTATAGCAGCGGCGGTTTTAAATGTGTATAAAGCTTATAAGAATCAGCTAAAAAGCATGGACGAGTTAAAAGATGAAAATCGCTACAAGCCACAAAATTTCGATGATGAGGACGATGAGTGATAAAAACTCTTTTTGTGATTTATCTTTGCTTTTTTCTTGTTTTGCTACTTTGTGGAATTTTTCTTGGCAAGGCGTTTTTGCTTAGTTCGCAAGTAGCGTTTTTTAGCTCACTTTTGATAATTTTTGCAAGCTATAAAAGCTATGAGCGTAAAATTTTAAGTCGCTTAAATGATGAAAGTTATCTTGCAAAACTCAAAGAAAATGATGATGATGACGATATACAACAAAGTCAAAAAGACGAACAGGGCGAAAAAAGCGATAAGATCAAAAAAAGCAGTGTTTTAACAAATTTAAAAAATGTAAATCTAAGCACAGCCTCTTTTCCATATCGTCTGATAGCTTATCGCGTGCTTTTTGTTGGATTTTTGGCTTTACAAAGACAAGGAAATTTAAGCATAAGTGGGCTTTTGATAGGGCTTGGTGCCATGCCACTTGGGGCTTTGATTTTTGGGATAACGAAGGGAAAAAATGTCAAGTAGCGTGCGAACGATAAGGACGATGACGCCCTTATTTTTTAGCATTTCACTTTTGTTTATGGGCAATGGGCTTGTTACGACTTCTTGTTCGACCTTGCTAAAACAAGCAAATTTCGATGAAATGGCTATCGGGCTTATAAATTCGTGCTTTTTCGTGGGTGCGATAATCAGCACGATTTTTTCTCAAAGCATCATCGAAAAAACCGGACATTTACGAGCATTTGGCGTTTTTACTTCGCTTTTTGGAATTTTTGCTATTTTTCACAATCTTAGTTTAAATTTGATTTTATGGGCGGTGCTTAGGGCTGGGCTTGGGTTTTGCTATTATTCGCTTTTGGTCGTGATAGAAAGCTGGCTAAACGAAAAAACAAAAAACTCGATAAGATCGCGGGTTTTGGCGTTTTATGAGTGCGTTTTTTATGTGAGTTTTGCTTGCGGTATCTTGATACTTGCCCTAAATTTAAGCACGGCGAACATTTTTATCATCAGTGCAGCTTTTATTTTGATTTCTAGCATACCGCTAAATCTCATACGTATAAATCCGCCAAAAATCATAAAACACGAAAAAATTTCTATGCCAAAGATTTTTTCTATCGTCCCACTCGCACTTGCAGGAAGCATAGTCGCCGGAGTGCTGATAAATGGCTTTTTTACCATGGCTAGCGTTTATGTTTTGATGCAAAATTTCAGTGCGAAAGAAGTCTCTGTGTTTTTGAGCGTAGCCATGTGCGGCGGCTTTGTTTCTCATATATTTTTGGGACAGCTTTCGGACAAATTTGGCAGGCGAATAGCCATTATAATCTCATGCATTTTAGGGCTTAGTGCTAGCGTGGGACTTTTGTTTTTCAAAGGTCAAATTCTCATGCAATACGCCCTGTCTTTCGTGCTAGGATCTGGCATTTTTTGCCTTTATGCCCTATCTCTTGCTCGTGCAAACGATATGCTAACCCAAAAAAACGAGAGCTTAAATGTCGGTCGTGCCTTGCTTTTTGCTTATTCGATATCATCGCTATTTTCAGCCATGATAATGGGTATGATGATGAAAATTTTTGGCGAATTTGGCTTTGTGTATGTTTATATAGTCTTGCTAAGCCTTTTGCTAATTTTTGCTAGTTTTGTAAGAACCGTGCCAAAAGAATTTAGAAGTCCAAACATACCACGAAATGTCAGAACCATCGCTATGGACGAGGTGTAAAAAATGGATTTAAATACCTTAAACAATCAAGCTTCGATAGCAAATGCCGTAAATAAAAGTCCGACTTCACCGACTTCGCCTACATATCAAACACCAAGCCAAAACCAGCAAATACAACAAGGCGGACTTTTCAAACAAGATCCAAACGCCACCACCGCCCAAACAAATCAAGAAATCGCCAAAGAAGCACTTGATAATATAGATCGTCTTGTAAGCAAGGTTATGAGTGAGTTAAACAAGGGCGAGGCGGCAAAAACCGCTATCATACAACAAGCAAACGATACAAAAATAGCGCCAAATATGACAAAAGATTTGCAAAATTTGACAAAAAGCTTAGAAAGCAACCAAGCACTCCAAAACGATCCGATCTTAAATGAACTAACCGTAAAATTAAAACAATTTTTAAAACCCATAGCCGATTTAAAAACCGCAAATTTAGGCGAACAAATAAAAAATTCAGGCATCATGCTCGAAGCAAATATAAAAGAGGCGTTAAATCCGCAAAAACTCCCAGCCCCAGTGCAAAAACTGCTAGTTGAGATAAAAAATTTATCAAATCAAGACTTGCTAAATCAAATTTTACAACTTGCCAGCGACGATTCACTCGAAACCAGCGAGGCTTTTACCAAGTTAAACGATATTTTAAATACCGCCAAAACAAAAGCGACACAAACCCTTGAACACTCGCCTATAAAAAACTTGCTTAGCGGGGCAAATAAGCTTGATGATATGGCAAAATTTCTTGATAAAATAAATTTCAATCTCGAACAAAAAGAGCTAAAACTAAACGCAGAAACTATAAAAAATCAGCTCACAAGAATCCTAGACACCAGCACAAATTTAAAAAATACTCTTGAACTCATAAACAACAACAACGAAAGACTAAAACAAAATGTTGGCTTTATATCGAATTCACGGGAATTTACAAAGATAGTTGCAAGCTTACAAGAAAGCATAAATACCATAAATTTAGCCCCAAACGAAAGTGAACTTATAAGAAATTTCACCACAACCATCACTCATGACGGAGATAGCCTTCAAGACAAGCTAAAAACCGCCGCCGCAAGACTAGCACAAAGCCTAAATTTCATGGATAAAAACGCCAGCGAAGCAAAGGCGAATCTAAATGAGATAAAAGTTTTAAACAAACAGCTTGAAATCGTTAAAAAAGAGCCTGTAAATGTAGAAGCCAAAACTGCCCCAGAAATCGCAAAAACCCTTACCAGCGATGTTAAAACGACCTTGCTAAGCCTTCATGATAAATTATCAAATTTTGAAAACAGCCAACAATTCACCAACCAAACCTCAAAAATGATAAGTCAGATCGAACTTCATCAAATCGTTTCTAGTCTAAGTGGAGGCTTACAAACCTATCTGCCTTATGTTTGGGACGGCGTAGATAGGGCAAAAGTAGCATTTAAACGAGGCAAAAAAGACAAATTTTACGCACAAATTGATTTGAATTTCAAAGAATTTGGTGCCATAAATATCCTTGCAAGCCTTAGCGAACAAAGATATATCGATATCTCGATAGCCACACAAAAAGCAGAATTTAAAGAACTCATCACTAACAATCAAAGCGAACTCAAACGCTCCATCGGCGAACTCGGACTTATGGTAAGCGGTTTTAGCATAAAAGTCTTACCAAAAAATGAGATAAAAGAACGTTTCAAAAGCTTTGAAGGCCTTGAAATGGGTTATGATGTTAGAGCCTAGATTAACAAAATTTAAAAAAATATTGCCGTTATTTAGTTTTCTTGTTTTATGAAAGTTTCGCCGTTATAATAAAAACTATGTCCGCCACTTGCGTATATAGTTTCATCTTTGCTAAATGAAAATCCTTGTCCTTCATCACCAAATAATCCATATTGTTTTTGTGTGTAAGTATATGTAGCTGCTATGGATATAGGTATCACATTGCCATTATCTACATAAAAATAAACTAATTCTAACACCGGTCTTTTTTTCTTGCAATTTTCAAGTCCTATGAAATTTATAATTTTATTAACATATTTTTTTGGAATCATAAGTTTTTTCTTGTAGTCTTCTCCATATTCTCTTTGACTAGTATAAGTATAGTATTTTTTACCATTTGAGAGGGTTTGGGGAAATTTTTTATCAACTGGCGAAGTATCGACAGCATATAAACCATCGCCTAAATCCCTACCTTTTAATTCTTTTATCATTTCTTTTCTTAAAGCCTCTCTTTCGTCTATCTCTTTTTCAAGCTTTTTATCAAATACATAAACTCCGCCGTATTGCTCGGCTAAGCGTTCAAGTTCTTTTGTACTTATACCTTTGGCAAAGGAATTTATAGCTAGTATAAATCCAAATAATGCAATTATGCTTATTAAAACTTTCATCTTTTATCCTTTATTCTTTCTTGACTAAATCTCGATTCTGTAACTATGGCATAGGCGGTTGGATCACCGATTTGTCTACCTCTATTTTTAAGCTCTTCGCTTATTTCTTCTATTTCATGACCTTTTGTTATACCGTCAGCATAATCCCACCTAGCATTTGGTTTCTTTTTTATCTTATAGTTATAAAATTTATCCAATAAATTCCATTTTTCATTTTCAAATACATGTTCATAAAAAGCATAAGCTGCGTCAGCTAAATCAGCATGATCTTTTATATCAGATATTATCTCTAATTGACTTTTACTCATTTGTTTTCCTTTATGAAAGTTTTACCGTTAAAATAGAATTTATTTCCACCTATTACATATCTTGTTTTATCTTTGCTAAAAGAAAATCCT
>JAILCJ010000050.1 GCA_024680445.1 Campylobacter sp. | reverse complement strand
TCAGCATGTTTTCGCAAAGAAGCTGGATCTGCTGGGCGTGATACTCGTGGCATGATACGCCAACACCAATTTGAAAAAGTCGAGCTTGTTGCGATAACTAAACCGCAAGATAGTGCAAAAATGCTTGATGAAATGGTTTCGTGTGCAAGTGATTTGCTAACTTCGCTTGGTTTGCCGCACCGACACATGTTGCTTTGTAGCGGGGATTTGGGATTTTCAGCGGCAAAAACCATAGACCTTGAAGTTTGGTTGCCAAGCCAAAATTGCTACCGAGAGATAAGTTCGGTTTCAAATACCAGAGATTTTCAAGCCAGACGAGCCAAAATTCGCTATAAAGACGGCAAGAAAAATATGCTTGTAAATACCCTAAACGGATCGAGCCTAGCCGTTGGCAGGACGCTTATAGCGATAATGGAGAATTATCAGCTTGCAGATGGCAGCATAGAAATTCCACAAGTGCTTAAAAGGTATATTTAATGCCACCAGAAAACAATGATGATGAAGTCTTAGTTCTAGCCGCTAGCGACGACGAAAAAAACACTAGCGAGTATGATAGCAACTTAGAAGATGGCGATTTAGACCCTGAAGATGATGATTTAGAAAACGAAAACATCGAAGACGATGAGGTTAAAAGCGAATACGCCGATATAATAAATATCGAAGAAATCGCCGCCCAAGAAAGCGAAGCCGAGCCAGAACAAGAAGAAGTCAAAGAAACAAAAAGCAATAAAAAATTATTTATTTTCATAGGCATAGGCGTTCTTGTTTTCATCATTATAATAATTTTGTTGGTTTTGATCTTTTCAAAAGAAGAGCCAAAAGCACCGGTCGAACAAATAGCAAAAAAGATAGAAAAAAGCTACAAACCGCAAAAATTTGAAGCCAGTCAGATCGACGATATGATAAACACAGCCAACCAGCTTTACGAAAGGGGCGATAAATTTAAAGCCCTTGAAATTTACGAAAACATAGCCACTTTCAATCAAGGTTTATCAAACTATAATCTAGGCGTTTCGCAAATGAAACAAGAAAAATACGCAGACGCCATAAGCTCTTTTGACAAAGCGATACAAGACTTTGAAAACACAAGCGTAAGTGCGATAAATGCGGCGGTTTGTTCGCGGTGGCTTGGAGATAATGAAAAATTTAAATACTACATAGATCTTGCAGAATCTTTCTTGCAAGACGAGGGAAAATCCCCGCTTTTTAATTATTATTTTGCACTGATTAACTACTACAAAGGCAACTATATCGAGGCTTTGCACGCCCTTTCTCAAAAAGATCAAAAATACTACAAAGACCGCTATGCCTACCTTTCATCAAAAATTTTAACCGCTCTTGGCAGAGATGATGAAGCCATAGCAAAGCTTGAAAGTATTAAAAAATTTGATACAAACATTGCTCTTGCCCAGCTTTACGCAAAAAAGGCAAATTTCGATAAGGCAAGAGAGTATCTAGCAAGGGCTACAAAAAATACAACTCAAACTGATTTTATCAAAATGACGGCAGCCATGATAGATCTAAAAACCGGATATTACGGCGATGCGGCAGGTTTTATCAAAGAAATTTATGATGTAAATTCTAGCTTGCCTTTTAAATTTTACAAGATAAAAACTAAGCTAAACCCTGAAATTTTTAATGTAAATTTGGCTCAAAATAGATTTCATAATGATATGTTTTTTGATAAAACAAGACGCTACGAGGCGTTATTTTATTTCGCACCGTATAAGGTTTTTGACGCCAAACACACCATGTCACAAATCAGAAAAGGCGGTATAAGCCTCTTTCTTGACGATACCAACGGAGCTACAAGCTATCTAAGAAATACTCTTGGCGTTTCAAAAGTAGACACCAAACTTTCAAGTGCCATAGCTCTAGCTTTAAACTATGAGTTAAAAAACGCAAATTTGCTTTTTCAACAACTAGCCAAAGAGTTCCCAAAACACTCTATCTTGCAATACAATCTCGCTCTTAGCCACGCCCAGCTTGGCAACTTCACCCTTGCCGCAAAGCACTTTTTATCAAGCTATCGCCTCGATCAAAGCAATTATTTAGCGGCGGCATTTTATGTGATAGCAAGCGATATCATAGACGATTTGAACCCAAAATTTATAAGCGAATTTAGAGAAAATATGCACGGAGATACGAGCCTAAAAGAGCCAAATATCTACAACGCCATTTTGGCATTAGTCGATTCAAACTACGCTTCTATGATACGATACATGGAAGAAGGCAAAGACGATACTACGCTTAGCATGGCGTTTGATATCATCACGGCAAAGGTCAGCGGTTTTAACGAACTAATGCATGAAAAAACTGCTAAACTTTTAAAGGTTTTGCCTGACGATATAGTCGTAAATATCTTGCATTTTATCGCCCTAAACCCAGACGATAGCAACATGAAAAACTATGCAAAACAGATACAAATTTATTTTAAAAACAAGCAGTTAAATCTCAGATCTTTTTACAGCGGTGCAAATATCATAAAAAAACAATACATCAAACTTTTGCAAGTTGCCGGCTTGCTTAACTACGAAAGAGACAAGATAAGGGCGTCTTTACAAAACGCACCAGATAGCGAAAATATGCTTCAAACACTCGCTTATATCGAGCTTTTTACGGAGGATTTTGACGAAAGTTTTAAAATTTACAACCGCTTGATAGACGAATTTCAATCCAAAGACGCAAATACATTTTTTCTAGCCTCTGTGGCGGCGACTGGTGCAAACAAGCCAAACAACGCCATCGCCTTGCTTGAACTTGCAAAACTTGGCGACCCTATGGCGGTAGAAAATCGCGTAGCACTTGGATATTTGTATCATCAAACAAACAGCCTCGAAGCCGCACTTTTGCAATACAATAAAGTTTCAAACACCAAACATAAAAACGAATTTTATGATTTTGATTTGATAAATACGGTAAGATAGTTTTATCAAATTTGCTTATATAAATTTCAAAAATTTAACTAAGCTACAAGGCTTTTTGCCTTATCTATAAAATCATCATTTACTATAAAATTTGTGTTATAAACAAAAGTTTTATCATTTTGCACGATTTTTATAACAAGACGTTTTTCGTTTTGTTCGTTGCTGTTTGCAAGTCCCAAATTTCTGATGTTTGTTAGTTTTTCTATGCTTAAATTTTCTATGCTTAAAACTAATTCTAAATTTGGATAAAGTTTTTTGCTCTCTGGGGCTAAATTTGCTTTTTTACTAGCGAAATTTGAGTTTTTACCGCCGTATTTTAGCACTCTTGGTTCAAAGCACAACTCGCTTAATTCATCAAATTTTAAAATTTCAAGTATGCTAATTTGGTATTTTGAGCCAAAATCGCTTTGATTCTTGGCTATTCTCATGCGAAAACCAAGCGGTTTTTCAAGCACATCTTCGCTTAATTTTTCTACCGTATCAAGCATATCATCAAACACGGTTGCATCAAAACTTCCAGCTATATCAACTATGTTTAATATTCCCATATTTTTGCCAGTTTTTGTAACACGAGTTTGGATATTGTCAACCAAACCAACGCATAAAATTTCCATAGGCAAACTAAGATCAAAATTATCAAATTCGCTTGATTTTGTGTATTTTATCTTGGCAAGTTCGTCGCTGAAATTTTTAAGCGGATTTTCTTTCAAAAACACGCCAGATCTTGGACGAAATTCGGGATTTTTAGCATTTTCAAGGCTCATCATAGCCAAAAATGATATACGATTCGAACCGCCGACTGCACTTTTAGAGATATTGACATTAAAAGCGTATGGACGTTCTAGATCTTGGGGGCTAAGGGCTTGTATCTGTCTTAAAACATTGTCAAAAACCGTTAGCTCAAAGTTTCCGTGCAGATCAAGCACAGATAAAATTCCCATTTTTTTACCAGTTTTTGTAAGTCTTGTTGCGATATCTTCTATCTTGCCGACACAAATCACATCGTTGCTATCGCCTTCAAGCTCGTTAAATTCGCTAGAAAGTGTATAATTTATGCCTTCAAATTCGCTTTTATAAGCGTCCAAAGGGTGACCCGAAAGATACACGCCAACGCTTTGAAGTTCAAGTTTTAAAAGCTCGGATTGTGGATATTCGTTTGTAACCTCATCAAATTTGATATCTATACGCGCCATGCTTTCGTCTTCGCCAAATAGCGATTGTGACGCATTTTTCTTTATCTCGGTGATTTTTTTCATGGTGTCAAGTATGTTATCCATATTTTGGATAATCGCCAAACGAGTTTTACCAAGACAGTCCATCGCACCGCCGTAAGTAAGCGATTCTATAACCTTTTTGTTGACTCTAAAATTATCAACCCTGTTTGCAAAGTCGTTAATATCATCAAATTTTTTCTCGTTTTGAAGTTCTATGATATTATCTATCGCTGCTCCGCCGACGCCTTTTATGGCTTCAAGTCCGTAAATTATGGATTTTTTGCTAGGTGAGTTTTCATCATCAACAACGCTAAATGCCTTTGCACTTTGATTTATAGACGGCGGCAAAAGCCCTATGCCAAGCTTTTTGGCTTCGTCTATGTATTTTGCAACCTTATCGGTATTTTCAGCCTCCGAACTTAGCAAACCAGCCATAAATTCAGCCGGATAATATGCCTTTAAATAAGCCGTTTGAAAGGTTATCATCGAATAAGCTGCGGCGTGGGATTTGTTAAAACCATAACTTGCAAATTTCATAATCATATCAAAAAGTTCGTTTGCCTTTGCCTTGTCAAAACCTCGTTCTACCGCTCCGTCAAGGTATTGTTCACGCATGTGAGCCAGTTTTGCCTCGTCTTTTTTACCCATGGCACGACGCACCAAGTCCGCTTTGCCAAGGTCAAAACCTCCGACCGTTTGAACAAGTTGCATGACTTGTTCTTGATAAACTATGGTTCCATAAGTTGGTTCTAAAATTTCTTTTATCTCATCAAACATATATTTAGCTTCGATTTCGCCGTGTTTTACCTTGATAAAATCCGGTATAAGATCCATAGGTCCGGGTCTATAAAGCGAGATCATAGCGATGATATCTTCAAAGCAGTCCGGTCGCAACTCCATGGCAAGTTGTTGCATGCCAGCACCCTCTATCTGAAAAACGCCAAGGGTATTGCCACTTTGTATCATTTTATAGGTTTTCGGGTCATTAAAATCGATATTTTCCCAAACTATATCTCGTCCATAACGCTTTTTAACGAGTTTTACGGCGTTGTCTATGACATCGAGAGTTTTTAAGCCCAAAAAGTCAAATTTGATCAAGTCAACATCTTCAAGATAAAGCTTTGTGTATTGAGTAACTAAACGCGATTCTTCGCCCTTATCTTGCTTAAATAGCGGTGCCTTGTTCCATAGCTCTTCGTTTGAGATAACCACTCCGGCTGCGTGCATACCGGCGTTGCGATTTAGTCCTTCGAGTATAAGTGCAAAGTCCCAAACCTGCTTTGCAAGGGGATTTGAATCTATAAGTTCACGAAGTTTTGGCTCTAACTGATAGGCGCCGGGCTTGAATTTATCGCTGTTTGGATCGCCCTCGCCGTTTAAAGTCATGCCGACTTTTTCAGGGACAAGTTTTGCCATTTTATCCGCTTCCGCAAGTGGCATATCGCAAACCCTCGCAACATCGCGTATAACGCCACGAGCCAAGAGTTTACCAAAGGTTGCGACTTGGGCGACATTGTATTTGCCGTATTGTTCGATAACATAGTCTATAACCTCGCCTCGCCTTGCTTGACAAAAATCCACGTCTATATCAGGCATAGACACACGAGCTGGATTTAAAAATCTCTCAAAAAGCAGATTGTAAGGGATAGGATCTAAGTCGGTTATACGAAGCGAATACGCACATATCGAACCAGCCGCCGAACCACGTCCCGGCCCAACAGGGATATCATGCTGTTTTGCCCAGTTGATGAAGTCTTGAACTATTAGCATATAGCCAGAAAAACCCATTTCTTTGATGATGGCTATCTCGGTTTTAAGTCTTTCATGGTAAATTTCATGCTTGCTTTTATCTATAAATTTTAAACGCTCTTTCAAGCCTTCTTCGCACGAATATTCAAACAAAAAGTCATCATTTGCCGCACTGTAACGCTTTTGTGGCTCTGGCAAGGTCAAATTTAAACGATTTGCGTAATCAAGCGTAAATTTGAAATTTGGTGGAGTTGGGGTGTAGTTTGGATTGTCAAAGGCAAAAGTTAGGTTGCATTTATCGGCGATTTCTTGCGTGTTTTCTATGACTTCTGGTATATCCAAAAACAGCCTTTTCATCTCTTCATCGGACTTAACATAAAACTCATGCACGCTGTGTTTTAGCCTGTTTTCGTCCGCCAAAGACTTACCCATGGCTATACACATATAAACTTCATGGGCATCGGCTCTTTGTTTGTAAGTGTAGTGAGTGTCGTTTGTAGCGATGATTTTGATGTTTAGTTCTTTTGCCAAACGAAGCAAATCATCGTCGATTCGCCTTTGTTCGTCTATGCCGTGTCGCATGATTTCAAGATAAAAATCATCACCAAAAATTTCTTTATACTCCAAAGCGACCGCCTTTGCGCCCTCGTAACCGCCAGCGCCTTCTTTAAGCACTAATTTTTTGGTGATTTTATCTTTTTTGTATTTATTTAAATGCCAATCCACCTCCCCAGCCAAACAGGCGGACGAGCAAATAAGCCCCTCGCTATGCTCTTTTAAAAGTTTTTTATTTATGCGTGGATAGTAATAAAAGCCGTTTATAAAGGCCTGAGAGCTAAGATACATAAGGTTTTTATAGCCCACTTCATTTTTAGCCAAAAGTATAAGGTGAAATCTCTGTTTTGTGCTTTTATCGCCGATATCTTCGCCATTGTGTATATAAGCTTCTATGCCGATTATAGGTTTTATGCCATTTTTTTTCATGGTTTGATAAAAATCAATAGCACCAAACATATTGCCATGATCTGTTATGGCAACGCTTTTTGTGCCCCTTTGTTTCAACAAGGCGGCTAGTTCGCCAACTTTGTTTGCCCCGTCAAGCAAAGAATACTCGGTATGAAGGTGTAAATGTGTAAAATCGCTCATAAAATTTTCCTTTAAAAAGGCAAAAATTTTAACAAAATTTGACTTTTGAAGTGCTTTTATTTAGCTTGAACGAAGTTTAAATTTTAAAAAAATCGACTCCGCCTTGACTTTGGCAGAGCTTAAATTCATAGAGTAAATTTTGCAAATTTTCGGCTGATTTTGGGTTAAGATTTAGCTTGTTAGCCACTATTTTATAATAATTTTGTGCTTTGGATTTTACATCAACACCCACGGCTTTTTGACTTTTGCTAAGCTTAACGCCGTTTTGACATAAAAGCTCATGATGAAAAATTTTTGCCTTTGCAAAGTTAAAATTTAGCATTTTAGCAAGGTAAATTTGAGCCTTTGAACACTCTAACAAATCCTCACCACGAAGCACGAAATTTACGCCCATTTGCTCGTCATCAACGACACTTGCAAAATTATACGAAGGGCTATCGTCCTTTTTCCAAATGATAAAATCCCCCAAAGATAGACCGCTGGTTTTTAACCTTATGGCGTTTTTGTCTTTTTCAAATTTGAGATTTTTGTTTTTGCATAGCCCTTGATAAATGCCGTTTTTATAGGCGTTTGGTGTATTTCTCGAACACTGACAAACATAAATTTCATCAAGTTTTTCAAGAGCATTTTTATACAAAGCAAAACGTTTTTTAAAGCTAAAATTTTCCTCAAAATCCATAACACTTTTTGCCCCACTATCATAGCAAATGCCTAAAAATTCAAGCACATCAAAGATATTTTGCACATATTCGCGTCTATATCTCGAACTATCATAATCATCTATCCTAAGATACAAAAAACCATCATTGCTTTTGGTATAAAGATAGGTCAAAAGAAAATTAAAAGCATTGCCAACATGCAAAAAACCACTTGGCGTCGGTGCTATACGCGAAACAAGCTTAGCCTTCATTTTCTCCCTTAAAATTACAATTTTATGCTTTTTATAAATCAAATTTGATAAGAAATTTTTTATCAAATTTGATAAATTTTGCAAAAATTTTATAGATTGCTTGGCTTAAAAATTGTCTAGTTTAAAATAAATTTGTATTTTTTATGCAAAAAATAAAAGTGAGTTTTTACCAACTACCGCTGGCACCGCCGCCGCCAAAGCCGCCGCCTCCGCCACGAAAACCACCCCCACCTTTTCGCCCTTTGCCAAAGCCGCCGCCTCCGCCAAAGCCACCACTGCTGCCAATAGTAGAAAAACCGCCGTCTTGTTCAAAGTTTATTCTAGCATTTTTCATTATGCTATACATTATCGCAAAACAACATATAAAAATCGCTATCATCGCATATGGGGATTGTAAAGCGACAAAACTTTCAGCAAAAAAAGTCGTTATCATACCTGCAAAAATCACCGGAAAACCTATGCGAACACCTTTTTTAAATTTAAAAAATCCACTTAAAAAAGTAAGCACGAAACCAGCCAAAGCCACAAAAATACCGGGCGGAGTTTCGTCTTTTAAACTTTCTGGACTATAACTTCCATCGCAAAGTCCAATTATGGCTAAAACCCCGTCTTTAACGCCTTTATCGTATTCTCCAAGCTTGAATTTTGGCAAAATTTTACCTTGTATGATAAGGCTTGCCATGGCGTCTGTAAGCACTCCTTCAAGTCCGTAACCAACCTCGATTCTAACTTTTTTTTCATTTGGTGCGACCAAGAGTAAAATACCATTATCTTTGCCTTTTTGACCTATTTTTAAAGACCTTGCAAGCTCGTTTGCAAAAGTTGCTATATCATCGCCATTAAGCGATTTTGTCGTGATAACTAGCATTTGATTCGAGCTGTTGTTTTCAAAATTTATTAAAGTTTGCTCCAAATTTTGTATATTTTGGCTAGATAAAATTCCAGCCTCGTCTCGCACATAGCCAAAATTCTCGGCAAAAAGTGCAAGACAAAAGGTCAAAAGTGCTAAGATTTTTCGCATTTTAGTTAAAATTTACCGCTGGAACTTGATTTTCTGCTTCGCTAGCTTCAAAATTTGCTTTTATTTTTAGGCTAGGATGAAAAATTTTCGCAACTATATTGCTAGGGAAGGTGCGTAAAGCGATGTTATACTCTTTAACAGCACTGATAAAGTCTTTTCTAGCTACGGCTATGCGATTTTCTGTGCCTTCAAGTTGACTTTGTAAAGAAAGAAAATTTTGATTCGCCTTTAAGTCAGGATAAGCCTCGCTAACGGCTATAAGTCTTGAAAGTGCCGAGCCAAGTTCGTTTTGAGCTTGCATAAATTCGCCAAGTTTTTTTGCATCGTCTAGTGAATTTGCGTCGATATTTATAGACGAAACCTTGCTTCTAGCCTCGGTAACTTGCGTAAAAACCTCTTTTTCATGGGCGGCATAACCCTTAACTGTGCTAACCAAATTTGGTATAAGGTCGGCTCGTCTTTTGTACTGGTTTTGAACCTGAGACCACTTTTCGCTAACATTTTCGTCAAGCGTTGGAAATTTGTTATAAACGCTTATCACAAATATCGCCAAAACTGCGATTATACCCAGTAAAATACCTGAAAATTTCATTTTTATCCTTTAATCATTGATTCTTTTTTGCATTTTTTCAAATTCATCTTTTATGATTTTGCCGTTTGGTTCATCGCTCATTTTGTTTATGGTATCGCCCCAAAAACTTATAGCCAAAATGACTATACTTGCGACAACAAAGCCCGGCAAAAGTTCATAAATTTCTTTATTTAAACCAAAATATATCCATAAAATTACCGTTACACCGCCACTTATCATGCCAAAAAGTGCAGCCAAGGCACTCATATTTTTAAGATACAAGCTAAAAAGCAAAACCGGCCCAAAGCATGCACCAAAACCAGCCCAAGCATTGCCAACCACATTTAATACATTTTCATTTGTTCCAAAGGCTATAAAAGTGGCAAGCAAGGCGACCACCACGACAGAAAAACGGCCTGTAATAACCTGTGTATTTTGCGAAATTTCTTTTTTATAAAAGGCAAAAATAAAGTCTTTTGTTATAGAACTTGCACTAACCAAAAGTTGGCTAGAAATCGTACTCATTATGGCTGCAAGTACGGCTGAAACGATGATACCTATAAAAAATGGGTGAAATAATTTTTTACCAAGCTCTAAAAATACGGTTTCTGGATCGCTAAGAGTTGTGCCAGTTTGCGTAAAATATACAAAACCAACAAGTCCGCTTAACATCGCTCCTATCAAACCTATAATCATCCAGCCAATACCGATACGACGGGCACTTTTAAGTTCTTTTGAGCTACGAATCGCCATGAATCTAACTATGATATGAGGCTGTCCGAAATAGCCAAGCCCCCAAGACATAAGTCCTATAATTCCCAAAAATGTCATGTCTTTAAACAAATCAAGATGTCCTGCGTCTATTTTTTTAAGTTCGTTTATAAAGCTACTTTGCTCTGGTATATCGATATTTAAGAAGGTAACAAAAGGTATGGCAACAAGAACGACAAACATAAGTGAACCTTGAAAGGCGTCTGTTATAGCAACGGCTCTAAATCCACCAAAAAAAGTATAAAAAACAACTATCAAAAGCGTAAAAATAGCACCAACTTTGAAATCTATCCCAAAAAAACTTTCAAAACTTTTACCACCAGCCAAAATTCCGCTACTTACATAAATAGTAAAAAATATCAAAATAAAAAGTCCAGAAATGATACGAAGCACCTTTGTGCGGTCTTTAAAGCGATTTTCTAAAAAGTCCGGTATGGTTATGCTATCGCTTGCAACTTCGGTATAAACACGAAGTCTTTGAGCCAAAAATATATAATTACAATACGCTCCTATCGTAAGTCCTATGCAAATCCAAAGTGTAGTGATGCCGCTTGCATACAAAGCACCAGGAATTCCAAGCAACATCCAACCGCTCATATCGCTTGCACCTGCACTAAGTGCCGTAACTACTGGACCAAGTCGGCGATTATCCAGCAAGTATTCGTTCATGCTTGCCTTTTCATTGTATCTAAGAACAGGGGGTGTTTGCCATGGACAGGGAACGGCATGCGTTCGCCTATCAGGTCGCGGAAGGGAAATTTCATGCTTTCCGGTGTATGCTGGG
>JAILCJ010000038.1 GCA_024680445.1 Campylobacter sp. | reverse complement strand
TAAGCCTTGGAGCTAGCCTACATTATGCAAAAAGCTATGAAAAAACAAAGCCAGACGGCAATATATTTGAGGGTAAAATTTATGCCCAAAGTGGCAATAACAAACTTAGTTTGGTGCATGCTCGTTCGGGCGAAAAATCCGGCTGGGGTAGCTTAAATATGGCTGGTGATCAAATAGTATTTTTTGAAGAAGGCGATGTTATCTATGAAAGAGCCGCCAGAACGTATTATGCAATGTTTTCAGGCAAGATCGCAGATTTTAACTTGCAAACACTTTTTGGCACAACATCATACAAGCTAAAAGGCGGTGACGAAAGCAAATATAGGCAAAATGAACTCACTACAAGACTTACTTACAATATAAACAAAAAATTAAAAATTTTCGGCACTTATGAAAGAACTTTCAAAGCCCAACCAAGATATCCAAGCCTAACTCAACTAAGCCTTGGCGTAACTTATGCCTTTTAAACAGCATTTTTTAAAACTTTTTAGGTAGAATTAGCCAAAAAATTTTAGGAATTTTATGAAAAATATCAGAAATTTTAGCATTATCGCTCATATCGACCATGGTAAAAGCACCCTTGCAGACCGCCTTATCCAAGAGTGCAACGCCGTCGAAGCAAGGCAAATGAGTTCGCAGATAATGGATACTATGGATATAGAAAAAGAACGTGGAATCACGATAAAAGCTCAATCAGTCAGACTAAAATACAAACTAGACGAAAAAGAATACATCATAAATTTGATAGACACCCCGGGGCATGTGGATTTTAGCTATGAAGTAAGCCGAAGTTTGGCTTCTTGCGAGGGTGCTTTGCTCGTTGTAGACGCAAGTCAAGGCGTAGAAGCTCAAACGATAGCAAATGTCTATGTCGCACTCGAACACAACCTTGAAATCATACCAGTTATAAACAAGATCGACTTACCAGCCGCCGATCCGCAACGCGTAAAAGACGAGATAGAGCATATCATAGGCATAGACTGCTCGGAGGCTATTTTGGTGAGTGCAAAAACCGGCGTTGGCATAAAAGAACTTTTAGCCACCATTATCAAAAAAATTCCTGCACCAAGCGGAGATGAAAAATTAGCAACAAAGGCACTTATTTACGATAGTTGGTTTGATAATTATCTGGGTGCTTTGGCTTTGGTGCGAGTTTATGAGGGCAAAATCAGCAAAAATGACGAAATTTTAGTCATGGGTAACGACAAAAAACACATAGTGCTAGACTTGATGTATCCAAATCCGATAGCACCAATAAAAACAAAGTCCATAAATACCGGCGAAGTCGGCATAGTCGTGCTTGGCTTAAAAAGTGTAAGCGATTTGCAAGTTGGCGATACGATAACTTCGGCAACAAATCCAACCAAAGAAGCTATCAGCGGTTTTGAACGCGCAAAACCCTTTGTATTTGCAGGACTTTATCCGATAGATACCGATAAATTCGAGGATTTAAGGGACGCCCTTGATAAGCTAAAACTAAACGATAGCTCTATAAGTTACGAACCAGAAACTTCTGTCGCGTTAGGTTTTGGCTTTCGTGTAGGATTTTTAGGGCTTTTGCATATGGAAGTCGTCAAAGAACGTTTGGAGAGAGAATTTGGACTAGACCTCATCGCAACCGCACCGACAGTTACTTATGAAATCGTCCAAACAGACGGCACGATTTTACGCATACAAAACCCAAGCGAACTACCAGCCGTAAATAAAATCGAACGCATAAACGAACCTTATGTCAAGGCAACCATCATCACGCCAAGCGATTTTTTAGGCAACATTATCACGCTTTTAAACAACCGCCGTGGCATACAAAAAAAGATGGACTATATCACGACAGATCGCGTCTTACTCGAATACGACATACCTATGAACGAGATCGTCATGGACTTTTACGACAAACTCAAATCCGCAACCAAAGGCTATGCAAGTTTTGACTATGAACCAAGCGATTACAGACAAGGCGATCTAGTCAAACTCGATATCAAAGTCGCAAACGAAGTAGTAGACGCACTTTCTATCATAGTCCCGCAGCAAAAAGCCCAAAGTAAGGGGCGTGACTTCGTCAAAGCCATGAAGGAAATCGTCCCACGCCAACTCTTTGAAGTCGCCATACAAGCAAGCATAGGCAACAAAGTCATAGCTCGTGAAAATGTCAAATCCATGGGTAAAAATGTTACCGCCAAGTGCTACGGAGGCGATATCACGAGAAAACGAAAACTACTTGAAAAACAAAAAGAAGGCAAAAAGCGTATGAAAGCCATAGGCAAGGTTCATTTACCGCAAGAAGCCTTTTTATCGGTCTTGAAAATAGACTAAACATCAAATTTAGCCTTATCAAATTTGGCTTTAAAATTATCAAATTTGCTGTTGTTTTTATCAAATTTGAATTTAAATTTTAGAAAATTTCATCAAATTTGATTTTGAAATTATCAAATTTGACTTTAAATTTTAGAAAATTTCATCAAATTTGATTTTATAATTTTGCCT
>JAILCJ010000036.1 GCA_024680445.1 Campylobacter sp. | reverse complement strand
CTATGGTGGATTTTAAAGGTGATTTTGTGGATAAAATTTTAAGCAACAAAGAAATTTTTAAACTTTCAGTTCCTATACTTATGGGTTATTTTCCTCTTGGCATGGCTTTTGGGATATTGGCTTGTAAACTTGGTTTAAGTGCTTTTATAACAATGTCTCTTAGTATATTGTCCTATGCTGGGGCGTCACAGTTTATGATGCTTACGCTTTTTTCGAGTGGAACGACACTTTTTGAAGCCTTTTTGCTTTCGTATCTTGTAAATTTGCGTCATACTTTTTATGGTTTGGCTCTTACAAAAGAGTATAAGGGCTTGAAATTTCGGCTTTTTAATGTCGCAACACTCACGGACGAAACCTTTGCTATCATCAAACTTCTAAAAATTAACGAACAAAGCGAGAAAAATCGTGTTTTTACGGCTTTAAATTTTTTGGCGTGGTTTTACTGGGCTTTGGGGACGGCTTGTGGGTATTTTGCTGGAAGTTTGATAAAGGTTAATATGAGCGGTTTGGAGTTTAGTTTGACGGCTTTGTTTATCGCCATAGTCATAGAAATGTTTAAAAATAACAAAAATTTTACTATTTTATGCACTGCAACGCTTTTTGGTGTGTTTGGAGTGGTTTTTTTACCATCAAAATTTATGCTGGTTGCTTCGATAGGACTTTGTTTTGTGTTTTTGTTTATTTTTAGAAAAACTTTGCATTAAGCATAGTCGATACGCGGGTGAAAAATGGCAAAAATTTTTCGCAAAAAATATCAAATTTGATGAATTTTTATACAAAAATTGACGAATTTATCAAATTTGGCATTTGTGTAAAAATCCACAGGGTGTTTAAAAGCTGGATTTTTATCAAATTTGATAGTTTAAATTTGATAAGATAAAGAGCTAAAAAAAAGGTAAAAAATGATAAATGTAAATTCGAGCGAGTGGCTGATATTTGTGGCGGTTTTATTGAGTGCTTTTGCGACTTTTATAACCCGCGTAACTCCGTTTTATATCATCAAAAGTAAGTCTGAAAGTAAATTTGCAAATTTGATAGAAAAACACATGGGTTTGATGATAATGGTGATTTTGGTTTGTTACTGTTTTAAGGATATAAATTTTAAGGCTTATCCATATGGAGCGAGCGAAATTTTAGCTTCTATGCTTGCGATTTTAGTGCATATCAAATTTAAAAATATGCTTTTAAGCATACTTATTTCGACATTTTTTTATATGTTTTTGATAAGGATTTTTTAAAAATAAAAGCGAATTCGTTGATACAAATTCGCTTTTTTTGAAGTTATTTTTTCTCGACTTTGTAAATTTTTTCGATTTTTATCCAAGCTATTATTTCTAATATTTCTGCAACAAAAACCAAAACAAAACCTACGCCAATGAAAAGCGTAACAAAACCTACGCCAATGAAAAAAGCCAAAACGAAACCTACGCCACCTAAGCCAATGAAAAGCGTAACAAAACCTATGAGTTTAAACCAAAATACATATTTAAACAAGCTTTGTTGTGTGATAAGCTCCATTTCTTTATAAAATTTACCGGCAAATATCCAAGTACCAACACCAGTGATGATGGTACCTATAACACCGCCGATGATAGCACCGCCGATGATAGCACCAACACCTATGCTTCCTTCTGAACTGCCCAAGGTACCAAGTCCAGCCCCGGCAAATCCAGCAATAAATCCAGCAATAATGATTATTACAATACTGAAAAAAGGAAAAATCATCATCCAAATAAAATTGTTAAATAAAGTTTTGCTTTGAATTGCTTTGCTTAACGATCTGATAGCCCAAACCGATAAAATAAGAGCGACGAAAAAAAGATTAAAACTAATAAAACTAAACACAGTAGGTTCGACGTCAAATAAAAGACCAAAAGGAGCAATATTACAAAATATAAACAAAACGATAGAAATCAAATATAGATTTTTTATAGACGAGACATTATCTTGCGTCAAATCAAATGAAATGTTATCAAGGGCTTTGCTAAAATCATTTTGCTTGCAGGTGATGAAAATTTTTGTAGCCTTTGTTCCTTCTGGTGCAAAATCCACTTCTTTATTGCTTAGATCCTCTGGCTTTAAATCGCCTAAATTTTCGATATCTTCTAAGCCAAATTTATACCTTACACCGTCATTGCCAGATATGGCACCTAAACCTAAAATTTTTCCTTTCATAAGCTTGTCCTTTCGGATAAAAAATTTTAAGATTATCGCCAAAAAGTTCTTAAATGTTTGTAAAAATTTTAAATTTTGTGATTTTTGTTTTTAAAATACATATAGGATAATGATTGAATTTTTCAAAATGGCAAACATAGAGCATTTTGCGTTTAAAAAAATATTTTAATTTT
>JAILCJ010000117.1 GCA_024680445.1 Campylobacter sp. | reverse complement strand
TATCAAATTTAAATAAGATCAAATTTGATGAAGGCGGTATCAAATTTAAATAAGATCAAATTTGATGAAGGCGGTATCAAATTTAAATGTCAAATTTGACTATCTATCAAATTTAAATGCCAAATTTGATATTTTATAAAGCAAAATTTTCTTAAAAGCTTGAAATTTAGCCTCTTACAGCCTGTGACAAATCCCACATAGGCATAAAAATTCCAAGTGCTAAAATGGTGATGATAAGACCTAAAAATAGCAAAAGTATAGGCTCGATGTATGCCGAGAGATTATCTAGTATATCATCAAATTTGCGTTCGTAGTATTCGCTGACATTGCCTAGCATATTATCAAGACTACCGCTTTGTTCGCCGGCGTCTATCATAGAAATAAGCATAGGCTCGATGAGTTTGGTGTTATTAAAGCTTTGACTAAGGCTAACACCTTGACCTATGAGAGCACTAACTGTGCTTAATTTTTTTCGCAAACTCTCATTTGTTAGCGTATCAACCGCGGTATCAATGGCATTTGAAACCGGGATACCAGCCTTTATAAGTTCTGTTAAGATAAGCATAAATCTTGCCATTTCGGAGTTAAAAATGATATTTTTGATAAGATAAATTTTAAGCAAAAAATTATCTATGCTAAGTTTTACTTCTTTGTCGTTTTTGTATTTAAATCTAGTTAAAATCATAAGCAAAACAATAGCCACAAATGCGTAAAAGCCGTATCGGGAGATAAAATTTTCTGCACCCAAAAGCAAACGAGTAGGCAATGGCAAGTCAGCTCCCAAACTTTCAAAAACTTCTTTAAATTTTGGCACAACGACCGTGATGATTATCAAAAAAGCAATGATGATAAAGGTGATGATAAAAAGCGGATATCGCAAGGCTTTTTTGAATTTTTGCTTGTTGGTATAAATATTTGAGAGTATATGCACTAATTTTTCAAGGCTATTTTTCATATCGCCTGTATTTTCGCCGAGTTTTATCATGGCAAGGCTGATATCTCCGAGTTCTTGCCTAAAAGTTTGTAATGAAGCACTAAGCATTTTTCCTTGGTTTAGCTCTTCGCTTGCATGGCTTAAAATTGTATGCATTTTTTTATCTTTTGTAGATTTTAAAAGGTGTTTTATGGCTTCGTGCAAAGAAATTCCGCCGCCAACCATGACAGCAAGTTCTCTAAAAGATGAAATAATGATAGGCATTTTTATCGCATTAAAATAATTGCCAAAAAATTCTTTGGCATAAAATTTTAAATTTTGACTTAGTTTATCGTCTTTACTTTCGCCAAGTTTCGTTAAAATGCCGTAATTGCGTGAAGTAGCTATATTTTTTATATCTTTTTTGCTCTCGGCTTTAAAGATGATATTTTTGTTCTCGTTATCTTTTGAGAATTTAAAAATTTTCATCTTTTAGCAACCCTATAAACTTCTTCTATGCTAGTTATCCCACTAGCTGCTTTTTGTATGCCGTCAAAGAAAATGTCTTTAAAATCGTTTTTCAAAGCCTCTTGTCTTATCTCGTGCTTGCTGGCGTTGTTTGCTATAAGGCTTTGAATCGTGCTATTTATCGGTAAAATTTCGCTTATCATTTCTCTGCCAAGATAGCCCGTGCGAAAACAACGTTCACAGCCACAAGGTGCATAAAACTGATAATTTTCTGGCAAAAATGGCGTAATTTCGTCCATTATATGTTTTGGCAAACTCACTTTTTGTTTGCAATTTGGGCAAAGTTTTCTGACTAGCCTTTGAGCACAAACCGCCGTTAATGAACCACTTATTAGATATGGTTCTATACCCATGTCAGCCATTCTAGTTATTGCTGAAATCGAATCATTTGTATGCAAAGTCGAAAAGACTAAATGCCCTGTAAGTGCGGCTTGAACGGCTATGCGAAGGGTTTCATAGTCCCTTATCTCGCCTATCATTATGATGTCTGGATCTTGTCGAAGTATGGAGCGAAGGGCGTTTGCAAAGCCAAGTCCGGCTTTTTCATTGACGCCAACTTGTTGAATCAAACTCAACTGATACTCGACCGGATCTTCAACGGTGATGATTTTTTGACTTATGCTTTTTATCTCATTTAGCCCTGAATAAAGCGTCGTTGTTTTTCCGCTACCAGTTGGGCCAGTAAGCAAGACTATGCCGTAAGCTGCACGCATGGCTTGTTTAAATTTGATAAGATTTGCCTCGTTCATATTTAGTTTATCTAAGCTTACTATGACTTTTGATTTGTCAAGTACACGAATCACTATGCTTTCGCCGTAAATGACAGGCAAACTTGAAACCCTAAAATCATAGTCATGCTCCAAAATTTTTGCCGAGAATCGCCCGTCTTGTGGCTTTCTGCGTTCGGCTATATCCATGTCGCAAAGCAATTTTATACGACTAAGCAAGGGCGGATAAATGTCTTTGTCAAAGATAAAAGTTTCATTTAACATGCCGTCTATTCGGCTTCTTACTATGCAGTTTGTTTCGGTCGGTTCTATGTGTATATCGCTAGCGCGTTGAGAAATAGAAGTTTGCAAAATGACTCTTATGAGCTCTAATATGCCAGAACTTTCGCTTGTTGCGGTGGCGTTGCCGGTTAGTTCTTTGCGAATTTCGTTTATTATATCTTTAATGCTTTCGTTAAGTTCGAGTTTGCCGATGTATCGCTCTATCTGACTAGGCAAGGCAAGGACGATTTTTAAAAGTTTGCGGTTAAAAAGGGACTGGATAGAATCTTGAGCGATGATATCAAAAGGGTCTTTTAAGGCTATATAAATACTCATTTCGTCTTCGCGTATAGGTATGGCTTTGAATTTTTTGAGTTGAGAAATATTCGTTTTTTCGGCGATTCTGTAGTCTATATCGATATTATCAAGGTTTATAAATTCCATTTTGTATATCCGACCAACTTTTTGCAAGAAAAATTTCAAGTCAAGTCCAAGGTGTTTAGCTATATCCTCGCTTGAAATTTTATTTTTGCGAAAAATGGTGGCAAGAAAATCAATGAAACTTTTTTCGCCAACAGCATTTTCAAAAATCTCCAAAGGCGATTTGTCGCTACTTTGTAAGCTGTTTTGAAGTTTTTGCAAAGCAACGGCGTCAATGAGTTGAGCCTCGCTTAATTCTTGTAAAATCAAATCTATCATCAGTAATACTCGATTTGTGAAATTATTTCGTTATTTTTGTATGTTCTTAAAATCAATTTTGGCAAATTTATGCCGTCATCTATGGTTTCAAGCTCATAAAAAGTATCGGAATTTTCTTCTGAAAATATCAAATTTTCACCTATTTTTTCGTATCTGCCCTCTATGTATCTATCAAAAATCATAGATAGTATATAATCGCTCTTTGCCAAGCGAAAATAGCTAATATCCACCCCATCAACCAAGGCTAGATAAAGCAACTTTTTTTTCAGCAAAATATTTGCAAAATATGCCGAATTTTGCCTTGCTTCTTTGCTTTTTCTAAGTCTTGCGGCTGGGGCTGCGATATGGTTAATGTTGTGAATTTTTAGGCAAGAAAAGCCGTAAATACTCATTATCGCTTCGTTATTTTTATTGTAAGCGTAGTCCCAAACTTGCTTTTGACAGACGCTTTTATAGTCTTTTTCTTGAAATTTTTGCATGATTTCGTTTTGACTAATCGCATTTGCAAGGACGAGTGTGCTAAAAAATAAAAGCAAAGTTTTCATAGCGATCCATTTTGCATTTTGCGGATAAGCAAGGTGATGTCTTTTAAATTTTTATCGCTGTTAAACTCACGAAGTGCGACTAGGGCGTCTTGCTTTTGCCCCAAATAATATTTAGCCTTTGCGAAAATCACCCAACTTTCTTTGTTGTTTTTATCAAGTTCGTTTGCAGCCATTGCCCAGTTTAAAGCCTGTGTGTATTCTCGTTTTTCAAAATAGTTTCGAGCCAGGTTAAGGGCTGAATTTATGTCTTTTGTTTGTTTAAATTTGTCCTTTAAGGCGTCGTTGGTGCTTGAAATGTCTTTGGTTTTTATGGTAATTTTTGGTTTTTGACGCTTTTGTTCGTCTAAATTTATGATGTTTTGTTCTGGAATTTCTTGAAAATTTTCACTTGCGGTATC
>JAILCJ010000116.1 GCA_024680445.1 Campylobacter sp. | reverse complement strand
TATCAAATTTAACTTGCATTTTGGCTGCCTTGCGGATTTTTACTTTATTAAATTTGCTTTTTTGTAATTATCAAATTTGATGTTTTAATTTTGGTTTTTAATTTATCAAATTTGATTTGTGTTCGGCTACCCTGTGGATTTTTTTTTTATTATCAAATTTGCTATTTCAAATCATCAAATTTGATTTGAATTTTCGGTTATATTTTAGATTTTTACTTTTATCAAATTTGATATAAACTTGCTTTTTTAAATCATCAAATTTGATTTGCGTTCGCTCACCCTGTGGATTTTTATTTAATATCAAATTTGACCTTGTGAATTATCAAATTTTATTTATATTTTTGCCACCCTGTGGATTTTGTGAGGGGGTAAATAAAATGAGAGTGGAAAATTTTAGCGATGATTTTTTGAAAGTGGCTAAAATAGGTGCTTTGAGTGATTTTACTCTCATTTTAAATGCAAGAATTTTCTCAAACAAAAAATCCCTATAATCCCAAATCGTCCGTTTTGCCCTAAAAACTATGGAAAAACACTGCTTTTTTAAACGCTTTAAAGCCCAATTAAACGATGTTTAAAAGGTTTTTAAAAGGCTGGAAAAAATGGTGGAAATTTTGCCTTATTCACAAGAAAAATATCAAAATTTTTAAAACTTTAATGTAGAAAAATTTAGTGATTAAGACACAAATTTTAGTTAAAAATGTGTCTTAATCAAGCTTAATGTGTCTTAATGCCATAAAATTGACTTAAATGCGATATTTCGATTAAGACACATGCTAAAATATACTATTGTTGAGTGTCTAAAACTTAAAAAATATACATTTTTGATTAAGACACGTTTTAAGCTTAATTTAAATAATACATTTAATAACTTTGCCTATTATGTAACAAGAATTTTGAGTATCTTCGTCCAGTTCAAAACTTTCATAATCTTTGTTTGTGCTTTTTATATATAGATTACCGCGTGGAGTTTTTTGAAGTATTTTTACCATCAAATTATCATTATACATTATGATATACAGCCCATCACCTCTAAATTCTTTTGTCTTTTCAAAAATAACCCAATCATCAGGATGTAGCATTGGCACCATAGAGTATCCATCTACTTGAGCCATACGAAGTTTGTCATTTTTCATAATAGTTTTAAAAAAGCTGTATGGAACAAAAAATTTATTATTCTCGTCTATTATATCTACTGCGGTAATATCAACACTAGTGCCCGCACCTACTTTTTGATTTAGCTTTTTTATCCAGTAGCCGTCTTTTTCTTCTGAAATATTCTGCATACTTTTACATACTTGATTAAATTTTTTAAATATTACGTCTGGTATTGAATTTCTACTAATCCATTTATCCATTGCTGGACGCTCAACTTCGAGCTTTTCTCGAAGTTCTTTGTCAGTTTTTACGCCAAGTTCTAACTTCCAATTATCTAAAATTTCTCGTGAATTTACTCTCATAAAATACCTTTTTAAAAAATGTATGCAAAAAATTAAAAAATATCTTGACAAAGTATGCAAATGTCTGTATAATACTTTCAAACTTACGATATTATATCTTATTTGAGATTAAAAGTTTCAAAGGTTTGAAAAAAATAACTAGAAAGGAGCAAAAATGATAAAGCAATACTTTATAGATAACTGCATAAGTATCAGGCAGTGGATAAAAAAGCACGATCTAAACGAGCGTGTGGCTTACTATGTAATAAGTGGCGAAGTGGTGGGCGTAAAGAACTCACAAAAGTGCAAAAAGGTGTTTGAGGCACTACTGAGTGAGGGCATCATAGATGAAATGCCTAGTGGCTTTAAAGATAGTAAGAGGGCTAGTTAATGCTATATGTAGAAACGAGTGTGGCGGCTGAAATTTTTTACACTAGCAGTGATACTCTCAAAAAATCAGCACAACGCAACTCTGCCAAATACCCATTCATCCGTATAACTGACGCTAAGACGCGAAGTCGTGGCGGAGTAAAACTGCTGTTTGAAGTGGATATTGCGGATTTAAAAGCCTATACAAAAAGCAATGGCGATATAAGCGTGTATATGTTTAAAGACAATGAATATAAGCAAATGAAATTTAGTGATATAGCTCCTAAAAACAGCAAAGAAGCAAACACAAGTAAAGATATATCATATTTTAGCCTTGATGATAGCGAACAAGAAGCCATAGATAAGAAACTAAAAATTTTAAAAGAGTGGGATGAGTGTAAAAAGATAGGGTTGTCATATAAAAAGTTTTGTAGTGATTTTAACATAAGTGAAGAAAAGCTTTTTAGATGGTAAAGAGCTTATAAACAAAAAGGTGCTACTGGACTTGCCGATAAAAGAGGCAAACATAGAGCTGGGGCTAGTAAATTAAATAGTTGGATGAAGGAGTTTATCCTTAATAAATTTAGAGCTTACGGGGCTACTTCATTTAATATAACCGAAGTTTATAAGAGCTTACACAAAGAGGCTGGAATAAGAGATGGCTATGACTACTACGGCTTTTTACAAGCACGTGTTAAACCACTTTTTGATACTGGGACTATAAAAAGATACCTTGATGGATATTTTGCTAATAGAGCACTTGAATATACAATGATAACAAAAGGTATGGATAAGGCAAAAAGCTATCATCAACCAGCATTTGGCTCTCAAGGCGAGATAATAACAAGACGCAATCAATGCTGGCAAATAGATAGCTCACCACTTGATGTAATGGCAAGAGATGGTAAAGATGGCGAAGCTATAAGAGCTGACATGCTAAGCATCGTAGATGTATATAGCGGTAGGTGTGTGGCTAGTATAGAGACCACTTCAAACGCACTTGCATTAACTAGGCTAATGTGGAAAGCACTTAGCACATTTGGAAAGCCTGATTTTATAAAGGGCGATAATGGCAAAGACTATCTAAGTAAGCAGTTTCAGTATCTACTAAATTGGCTTGGTATCGAATACGATAGAGCAATAGCATATAGTGGCGATGAAAAGGGCTTTGTGGAGAGACATTTTAGAACCATGCATCACTCTGGTATGGCACAAACCCCTGGATATATAGGATTTAACCTAGCAATGAGAGAAGCGATAGAGCAAAGAACGCCTAAAAAAGAACGTCACGCAAAAGATGAGCTAGGACACGCTAAAAAGACAAATTTAAAATATCTTTTAACTCTTGATGAGATGAGGGCTAGGTTTGAAACTGAGGTGCTTAAATGGGATATAACAGCTATAAAACGCAAAAGATTAAGCCCGATGCAAAGGTGGAATAGTGATGATACACCGCTAAAAGGCGTGGATTATGATGAATTTTTACTATACGCTGGATCAAGAGAAACAAGAGTCGTTGGCAAAAAAGGCATAAGCTTTAATGGTAAAGAATTTGGCAGCGATTATTTGCCAAGTGTAGGCATAGAGGTAGAGGTAAGAGAAAACATAGACAATGTAGCTGAGCTGTTTGTGTTTGATATGAATGGGGAGTTTATCTGCATAGCACGTGATAAAGAGATCTATCCGATGAGTTTAGAGAGCTTTAAAGTAGCTAAAAAAGTGTTTAGAGATGATATGAAAGAGATAAGTAAAGCTATAAAGAGTGCCGAGCTTAGCGAATTTACAAAGCTAAATGTAGAGTATGACTTAGAGCAGATGAAAAAAGCTCATAAAGAGAGCTTAAAGGCTGAAAATTTCAAAGAGAGTGAGAATATCCAAGCTAAAAATATAAAAGCCAAAATAGATGAGCAAAAAAGAGCAGAGGCTATGAAAAATGTAGCGTTTGATTATGAAAATTATGAGATAAAAACAGATAAAAAGAGCAATAAAAGCGTTATAGATTTGGCGATAGAGAATGCTTCAAAGGCTGTTTAAAAATTTGCTTTTAAACGGTGTTTAAAACATTTAAGAAAGGAGTATAAATGAAACTAGTAGGTGAAATTTTAAAATTTCTAAATAAAACTGGCATAAGTCAGAACAAATTCGCGGGGATTTTGGGTGTAAATAGTGCTTATGTAAGTGGATATTTAAAAGAAGGCTCAAACTACAAGTATGCTTATAAAGTAGAGAGCCTTGCGAAAAATTACATCAGTAATTATATCGAAAAAAACGATGTAAGGCAAGATGATAATTTTATCATAACAAAGGATGTAAAAAGCATAAATGCCGTGATCGGCTGGGCTGTAAAAGATAGAGATATGGCGGTCATTAGCGGAGTGGCTGGAAGTGGCAAGAGTATGGCAATAAGAGAGTTTTGTAAGTGTCATCCAGAAGCTATACTAATAGAAGCTACGATAAATACTAGTGCAAAGACGCTATTTAAGATGATAGGTGTCCAGCTTGGAGTAAATACTGGTGCAAGTATAGATGAGCTTATAAGAGTATGTGCGGATAATCTCGCAAAGCTTGAAAAAATCATCATCATAGATGAAGCTGAGCATTTGCCTTACCGAGCGTTAGAGAGTTTAAGAAGGCTTTATGACTTTTCTAAAACTACCTTAGTTTTAGTAGGCACAAATAAACTGCTTTTAAATTTAACCAGTACAAAAAGCGGTAGAGAGCTAGAGCAACTTAGCTCAAGGGTGGGTAGCAAATGGGTACTAAAAGGGCTTAGCTATATCGATGAGCTAAACAACAAAGTAATAGATGATGATTTAAATGAGCTTTGCAAGAGCTACGGAGTAAGCGAAAGTAAGTGTGTAAAGCTCGTGGGAGGGCTTGCGAAAGGAAATTTTAGAAAGAGTGTGAAGCTGTTAAATAGAGCTAAGAGTTTAAGCGAGGCAGCTGGAGTAGAGCTAAATGAGTTAAGCATAAAAGAAGCTACAAAAATGCTTCTTTTGTGAGATAGTTTAAATATAAAGGAGTAAAAAATGAGAACAAAATACATCACACAAGCAAGAGGACTTGAATACATGATGGAGGCTGAGAAATTTTGCCACGATATGGAGCAAAAAGGCTTTAAAGCTAAAACAAATTTTAACGGTGATTTTGTATTTACAAGAATACACAAAGCACCTATGTTAAAAGGTTTTAAAGGCGATTATTCAACCCGCTTTTATGCACTTGTAGGCAACGATATAGTCGAGAGAAAAACTCTTAAAATAGTAGATGAAAGCATAAATGCTTAATAAAAAATAAAGGATAAAAAATGAAAATTTTAAGCTTTTCAGATGTGGATAGCGGACTAAAAAGGCTTTGCGAACTCGAAGTAGCAATTAATAACATTAACGGCGATATCACGCTTAAATGTAACGAAATTAAGGAGGCTAGAAAAAGCGAGATAGAAAGATTAGACAGCGAACGCAAATACATAGAGCAGCAAATCACCGCATTTTGCGAGGACAATAAAGCTGAATTTGCAGAAAAAAGGAGCAAGGATTTTACCTTTGGCAAAATCGGCTACAAGCTAAGTAAAAGCGTGTCTTTGCCGAGGTTAAAAGAAAAAGTTGAAAAGCTAGTAAGTGCTTTAAAAAGCTACAAACTAGATCATTGCATAAGCTATACGGAGACTATAAATAAAGATGAGATAGTAGAGTTAGGCGATGCGGAGCTAGTCAAGCTTGGATTAAAAAGAGTGGTTAAGGATAATTTTAGAATAGAAACTAAAATAGAAAATTTGGAGAGTGCGAACGTCTAAATTTTCTTAAACTTTTCGGGGGTTTTACTTCGCAGGGCAACAAAGTCGCCCTTTGCGAGCGGGAGTATAAATACTCCCTGCACCCACCTAAAGTTGCCCGAAAACCAAAAATGCTTTTACGGGCGGTGCAAAAAATGTCCTTTTCATAACGCTTGTGCCTCCTTAAAGAAAAATTTGATTATAAACAACGCACCGCCTCTAAAAGCATTTTTTAAAGGAAAAACATGAAAAGACGACCTAGAAAAATAGATCCTTTCGATCAGAGTTTGAAAGCAAAGGGCGTAAATGGAGAGATGAGTTTCTATGAGATAGGCGAAGTTTTTGGCATAAAAGCAGAAGTAGCATATCTTATCTATCAAACAGCTTTAAGAAAACTTAGACGTTTTGAAAATCGCTTTGTTTGGTGGGAGGCGAGAGATATTACCCTAGAATTAAATGAGATGAGCAGGAGAAACGAAATGAGTTTAAAAAATAAATTTAGAACGATTTATAGAGAAAGGGATTTTCTATGAGTGCCTTAGATACTGAAATCGGCGGTAATCACTATAAAAAAATGATTATCCAACCAGTAGATTTTATTTTAAAAAATAACATAGGTTTTTGCGAGGGAAATGTTATCAAATATGTTTGTCGTTATCAAGCGAAAAACGGCTTACAAGACCTTGAAAAAGCGAAACACTACTTAGAAATTTTGATTGAAAATTACAAAACAAAGGAGTTAAAATGAGTAGTCCTGAAAGAGAAAAGCACCTTAAAAAATTAAATGAGCTTACAGAGTATGAAAACTGTTTTAGACTTGCAGAGAAATTTCAAGATGAAAATTTTGAAGTTTGCGATGTGGCTAAGAAAGAATTTTATCTTAAAAATTTGGAAAGTTTTGAGTTTTTTAGCATAAAAGCTATCGCTAAATACTTGAATTCTGAAATTTCTAAGCTAGAAAAATACGATTTTAAATTTGAAGCAAAAAAAAGCGAAACTATTTTAGGCGTTAAAGAGTTTTTAAAAGTGAGTTTTGAACGCTTTGACGATGACGCAATAGCGTTTTTTGATGACTTTGATGAAAAAATATTTAAGGTTATACAAAGAGCCTTAGATGAGCGTGAATTTGATAGGGTTTTAAAGGCTAAATAATGCTTATTCAAATAATCGTTTTAGTGATATTTTCTGCTCTTTTAGCTCTGCTTATTCATACTTTGTTAGGTGCGAAATGACAAATCAAAGAGCAAAACTACTCGCCGAACTTTTTGGCGACAATAAAGGCTACTTGCCCCAAGCAAAACTGCTAAAACTTGATAAGAAACTATTTTTTATCAAAGACGATGAGCTAATAGACTTTGCTATTTTTTGCGATCGCTATATGTCAAATTTTGTTAGCAAAGACGCCGCAATACATAAAGCATGTGTTGCGTGGCAAAGAAATTTTATAACGCATAATGCTAAGCCCGGGGCAAGGTTTTTCAAAAATAAGGATTTGATGATAGAGTTTATCAAAGAAGCTTTTAAAAATGATGAACTTTGCTCGTGTGGTAAAGGGAGCGGTTTTATAAATAGCGTTATCATTTTAGTTGATGAATTTGGAAATTTAAGAAACAAATTTCGTGTAAATGATAATGGTGTTTATACAAGACTCGACGCAAACGACGAGGCTATGATTTTTTCGTGGCTGTTTGAAAATCAGCATAAAATCGGAGACTGTAAAATCACGCAAGAGATAAAAGAGCTAACTTGTGATGAAAGCCCAAAACTTCAAGAGTCAAATTTTAAAAATGTCAAAACAAAAGATGAAGCATTAGCAATGATAGGGAAGCTAAGCGTTTGTAAAAGGCTAAAAAAATGATGAGCGAAAAACAGCAACAGTTAAGAAAACAATTACTAGCTAAAATTCACACTCACTCTCGTTATAAACTTTTGATCGCAAACGATGCATGGCAAACATTTTTGCAAGTGCGCTTTGGTGTCCCCAGCATAAGCCAAAGCACACTAAGAAAATACCTATGGTTTAAGGGAATTTAAATGAGTGAGATATCATGTTAAAAATCGGCAAAAACAAAGAAAATGAGCTTAAAAAATACTATATAAAAATGATACATACATTAAAACATAATTATTTTATAGATGATGAGTGCCGTAAAATTTATCTACAATCTCGGTATGGCAAAGATAGCCTAACAAAGCTAAATATAGAAGAGCTTCGTGAAGTATTAAAGCTTGTAGGGTATAAATTCGGCAAAAAGCAAAGCAATACAAGCATAAATTACAAAGAGCGAGTAGCTAAAAAAGATAATGCAAGCAAAAGACAAATTGCTATGATATACGGGCTGTGGAGTGAAGTAGCAAGAGATAAAAGCGAGATGGCTTTGCGTAATTTTATAAATAGAATAACCCACAAAACGCCGCTGTATCTATGGTATCTAAGTCGTAAAGAGGCTAGTAATGTTATACTTGCACTTAGAAATATGGCTAAAAAGGCAAACGATGAATGTAGATAATTTTGATTTATTTATGGAATTTTACAAGTTTGTAAAAAATGCAAATGATGCTAGCGATGTTGTCAAAGAGTATGGTGGCTCAAATATCTATGTACCAAGCTATAAATCAACATATCGAAACGAAGA
>JAILCJ010000114.1 GCA_024680445.1 Campylobacter sp. | reverse complement strand
TATCAAATTTATATAAGTTTATTAATATTTGCTGAAATATTACTAATTTTTTAGTTTTATGAAATAAATTTAAAGGAGAAAAAATGCGTGTATCTACGAAAAAAACCTTGCTTGTAGCATTTGTTTTGGCGTTGCCGTTTTTTTGTAAGGCTGATGAAACGACAAGTAAAAATGCTGTTATGAGTATCATAAAGGAAAACAAACTTGAAGTTGTAAATTATGATTACGCTCTATCCAAATTTGGTAATGGTACAAAAGATACCCAAAAGGCTGTATTTATAGACGCTAGACCGCTTAAAAAATTTGAAAGTGGCACGATACCGTCAAGTATTCAGATAAATGACAGCGAATTTGATGAGCAAATAAAAAGGATAGATAAAGTAGCAAAAGACGATGAGATCGTTGTTTTTTGTCAAGGTTGGGAGTGCCAAAAAAGTGCAAATGTAGCCGCAAGACTAAAAAAACTTGCTTATACAAAGGTAAAATTGTATCAAGCCGGATATCCAGACTGGGCGAAAAACAACTATGTTCAAGTAGGTGCAAATGTAGTTAAAAACGCTATCGAGAACAATTCGGCCATGCTTATAGATGCAAGACCAAATACCCAATATAAAAACGAAAGTATAGCCTCGGCTATCAATGTGCCAGATACACAAGTTGATGAACTTGTAGGCAGATTCCCAAGCGATAAAAACACTAGGATTATCGTTTTTTCACAGGGCAATGATTGCAAAAAAGCTCATGTAGTTGCACAAAAACTTGTTTCTTTGGCTTATAAAAAGGTTATGATTTATGCTGATGGCTTGCCAGCTTGGAAGGCTAATGGCTTAAAAACAACTAGAAGTTCGTGCGATTGTGATAGCAAAAATGAGCCAAAAGCCCCAAAAAATCCGTTTTTAGGGCCTATCAAAAAAGGTCTTGATGAAGGCACGGTCGATCCTCAATGGTTTTTGCAAAATTACAAAAACTTGCCAAAAGATGTTAGCATAGTCGATGTTCGTAAATCTAGCGAACGAGGTGGCGGTTATTTGCCTTTTGCACTCAATGTTTCAGTAGAAGAAAATGATGTTGAAAGTTTTGCTAAGAAATTGCCAAAAGGCTATGTGATCTTTCACTGCACCGCTGGTTCTCGTGCCTTAGAGGCATATCAAAAAGCAAAAAAAGCAGGTCTTAAAAATACAGTTTATTTAGACGCTGCTGCAAAATGCGTAAAAGATGAGTGCGAGTTTACACCAAACGAAGCCTTGGATCCGGTTGATTGGTAAATTAAAGTTGATAAATTTCGTGCAAGTTAAATTTGCACGAAATTTTGTTTTTAAGTATTTAAAATTTGATTTTAGTAAGTACAATAATTTAAAAATTATTTATAAGGCTTTTTATATTTAAATTTGCTCACATCATTTCGTTTTTTAAATATAGTGTTTATAAAAAACAAAGTTGAAATTTTTGTAAATTTTTGGAACGAAACTTGCTTGAAATTGCATAAGATTTTTTTAGAAAAGGATAAATCATGATGAGATCACTTTGGTCTGGTGTTTCGGGACTTCAAGCCCACCAGGTAGCTATGGATGTAGAAGGCGATAATATCTCAAATGTAAATACGATAGGTTTTAAGTATGCTCGTGCAAATTTTGCCGATATGCTTAGTCAAACCACAGCCGTTGCAACTGGCCCAGTTGGCAAACTTGGCGGTACAAATGCCACTCAAATAGGTCTTGGAACTGGTATAGAATCTACTACCAAAATCATGACCCAAGGCACTCTCCAATCAACCGACAAGATAACTGACCTTGCCATTTCTGGTAACGGATATTTTGTTGTTTCTCCAGATAGTGGTAGCACAAAATTTTATACTAGAAACGGCGATTTTTTGTTTGATGCTGACGGAAATTTTGTTACAAATAGTGGTTATATCGTACAAGGTTGGATGAGAAATCCAGATACTGGTGCCATAGACGCAACCGGCCCACTTGAAAATATCATAGTTGAAGAAGGCTATACTATGCCTGCAAAAACTACAAGCGTGATAAATGTTAAAGCAAATCTTGATTCTGGCCCAACTATCGGCACCAGAAGCATACCGATATATGCACTCGATCAGTTTAATAATGGCTATGATATAAATAACAATCAAGTCATAGATAACTTAGAAATTCACAGCGAAAACGATGTTAGCTCTGACAAATTTTACACCGGCACAAAAGGCGTGCAAATGCTTACTGAAAGGGGCGTGGATCTAGCCACTGTATTTAATGCAGAAGGTGACGCTCTTGCTATCAGGGACGGACAAGGTATTTGGGTAAGTTATGCAAATGCTACGACACAAAAATTTACAGTAGGTAGTGATGCTGCTGCGACTATTGGTCAGTTTAGTCCAGATGCTACTCTTGACATAACATTAAATGGCGTTGTTATCCAAAGTAAAGCTATAACTTCTATTAGCGATGTTGCTGCACTTATCAATGCCCAATCAAATATAACAGGTGTAAATGCCGAGGTTTCATCCGGCAACAAACTAACTCTTATAAATCGTAACAATGTTGGCACAACAGGGACTTCTAAAAATATACACTTGAGTGTAAATCAGGCTGGCACAGTAGATACAACAGGTTTACAATCAACCGATGTTGTAACGGCGTATCAGTATGTTTATAGTTCAAGTGCTACAACTCCGGTGCATGTTGGTGGCTCAAATGGCGATGATATAGTAAGAACGGTTCATACGACAGAGGATTTGCGTTCGGCTATGCAAAAAGACGCAAGGTATTATGTTGATTATGATGGAAATGGTAAGATAGAAACAGCAGCAGGTGTAATAGCCGAAGATGCTTCGGTGGCTTTTGCAGATGGTGGTTTATCTGGAGCAAGAAATGTTTTGGCAAATTACGATACTACTGCTGGTACTACATATGAACAAACTTATAACGATGCCATAACTGCCGCAGAAGCTGCTGCTAGTGCTTCTGGTATAACCTTGACCGATGCACAAAAACACCTTGCTGGTGTTAAAGCTTTATTTGCATTAGATCCAGATACCAACGACGGAGTTACTGTTATAGTAAATAAAGCAGGTCAATTTGAGTTGGCGAACCCAAAAAATGATGTCGCAGATCGTGCACTTTATGTAAGTGTTACTGGCTTAACAAATGCAGAAAATAATGTCAACGAAAACACAAGATTTACAACAGCCATGGCTTCACTTGACGGAGCATTAAGCCCTAGTGAAGCGATACGCACAAGTAGTGTTTTGACTATGGCAAGTCATGGATCAACGGTTGAAATTTATGATTCTCTTGGTTCAAAACACACAGTAAATATCAAATGGGCAAAAACCGGCACTACAACAGACGGCGGAACAGAGTGGAATATGATAATCCAAGTTGCTGAACCAGCCGAGATAAATTTCTCTGGCACTGGTCCGTCAAATGTTATAACAGGTGCTGTAAGATTTGATTCTAGTGGTGCTATTAGTTCGTTTTATCCGTCAAGCTTTACTTTTAGTGGCAACAATGGTTCTGCCGCCGGTCAAAGCGTTAGCTTGAATTTTGGTTTAAATACAGAATTTGACGGACTTACAAGTTTTGATAAAGATAGCGCAACCGAATACATAAACCAAGACGGCTATGAAGGCGGAACGCTCACAGATAAAACCATAGATCAAACCGGTACTATTATCGGAGCGTTTTCAAATGGTCAAAGCTTAGCCTTGGCACAAGTTGGTATGGCAACTTTTACAAATGATGAAGGTTTGTTCTCAGAAGGCGGAAATGTCTTTTCAGCCACTGCAAACTCTGGTGAGCCAGTTTATGGTGCTGCAAGCACAGGTAGTAAAGGTACGATAAGTTCATCAAAACTAGAACAAAGCAACGTCGATCTAAGTCGCTCCCTCACACAGCTGATTATCGTTCAAAGGGGTTTCCAAGCAAATTCAAAAACCATCACCACGAGCGATGAGATGCTTAATACTCTTCTTCAACTTAAAAATTAATCTATTTGGTAGCCTTGCTTGGAGGCTACCATGCCTAATTCTTACTAATTTTAAATTTTTAG
>JAILCJ010000112.1 GCA_024680445.1 Campylobacter sp. | reverse complement strand
TATTATCGAAGTAAGAATAATCAAAATTATGTTTATATATAGAATAAGTATCTTTTATAAAAATTTGTGGCAAACTTTGAGAAAAGGCTTCTTTTTCGCCTTCATTTGCCATATTTATCTCTTGTTGCAAAGCCAAAATTTCGGTATTTTCTCCGCTTAAATTTGAACTATCTATGCTAGTGTTAAAAAACTCAATATCTTTCAAATTTGATAATATTTCAATTTGCAAAAGCACATTTTCAAGTTGAGTTTGAATTTGAATTTTATCGCTTTGCGAAAGGCTAAGTTTGGCATTTATAGCTTCGCTTTCACCGCTACTTGCTAAGCCAACATCTAAAAATTTACTTAGTCTTTTTTGGGCTTGGGCTAGATAATTTATCTCTGCGTCTTTTGCGTTTAAAATCTCTTTTAAATTTAAGGCATTAAAATAAAGCAAAACGCTTTGCAAGGCTAGATAATTTTTTGCCTGTTCGCTTCTTAACTCTTTGGCTTTTTGGCCAAATTTCAAAGCCCTAAGTCTTGCCTCTCTCGCACCGCCGTCATAAAGTATAAATTTTAAAACTGCCGAGCCTTTTAAGCTTTCTTTTGGCGTTAGTATAAGTCTGTCGCCTTGATTTGCCACATATCCGCCCTCTAAACTTATGCTTGGCAGATACGAGCTAAGTACGCTTTGCCTTTCAAGCACGGCTTGTTTGCTTTCATAGTCTTTTATCTGTGAAATTTCGGCATTTTTTGAAGCTATGATGATATCTAACAAATCAGCCGAGTTTGCAAAAATACAAAAGAAAAAAATAAATAAAATTTTACGCATTTTTCACCTAATAAAAACTTTTTATCAAATTATCCACCAGCAAATTCCAGCCATCAACCAAAACAAAAATAAGCAACTTAAATGGCAAAGAAATCGTGATAGGTGGCAGCATCATCATACCCATAGCCATAAGCACGGAGCTTACAACCATATCTATAACCAAAAACGGCAAATATAGCAAAAAGGCTATCTCAAAGGCTGTTTTTAGCTCACTTATCATAAAAGCCGCCATGACTATGCTAAAATCTATTTCGTCCATATTTTGCGGATTCGGGACATTTCTTATACGCAAAAATAATGCCAAATCCTTTTCTCTGGTATTTTTTAACATAAAATCCTTAAATGGTTTTGCACCGCGTATAAAGGCTTGTTCGTAGCCTATCTCTTCGGCAAGATAGGGTTTTATGCCCTCTTCGTATGATTTTGTAGCAACTGGTTGCATTATAAAAAATGTAAGAACCATGGCGATAGAAAGCAAAATAGTCGATGGTGGCATGGCTTGTGTACCCATGGCTTGACGCAAAAATGCCAAAACAACGATGATTCGTAAAAAACTCGTCATCATAAACATTAGTCCCGGTGCCAAAGCCAAAATGGTAAGGACTATTAAAACATTTAATGAAGTTACGAGTTGTGAAGGATTTTCTGGTGCGGTGATACTAAGATCAACCGTTGGCACAGGCACATCTGCACCAAAAGCCAAACAAAAAACCCCTGCTAAAAGTAAAAATGCTCTCATCACAGGGCTTTACTTTGTGTCGAGTATGCTTTTCTTGGTTGCATCTCGTTTGGTTTTGTCAAGCGATGTAAAATGTATCTCGACTCTGTTATTTTGCAACCTGCCTTCTGGTGTTTGGTTACTAGCAAATGGTTCAAAACTAGCTCTACCACTAGCTATTAATTTTTTCTCGCTAATGCCGTTGTGTATGAGTTCTTCGACCACGCTTATGGCTCTTGCACTTGATAATTCCCAGTTATTTTTATAAACAGAATCTATACCCGGTGCGATATTGTCAGTGTGTCCGATGACATTTACTTCAACTTCTGGCGGAAGTTTTGTAGCTATCATGGCGATTCGTTTTAAAAACAATCTTGCGTCAGCATTTGCAAGTTCGGCTTTGCCACTTTCAAAAAGCAAGGACGAAGGCAGTCTAAGTATAAAGCCGTCCTCGGTTTCGGCTATGGTAATATCTGGCGAACCTTGGGCATTTAAAATTTCATTTACGCTTTGTAAGGCTTGTGCCACGCTACCTTTTAGCCTTTGGGGAGTATTGTTTTTGATGATTTTTGACTTAACATCTGTGTCTTTTTCCATTTGAGCTTCTGGGGTTGCACCACCTTCTAAGATACCCATGGCACCGCTAAGCGAACCGATAGCACTTTCAAATTTTTTAGCGTCCATTGACGACATAGAAAGCAACAAAACGAAAAAGCAAAGCAAAAGTGACATAAGGTCGCCAAAAGATGCTAGCCAGCCGGGCATACATTTAGGACATTCAGATGGTTTGATTAATTTTGCCATGTTTTACTCAAATTGTGATTTTCTATCTTTTGGTGGTAAAAATGCCAAAAGTTTGCTTTCAAGCGTACGCGGGTTGTCACCGGATTGGATAGCGATGATACCAGCTAAGATGATTTGTTTTTCAAGGGCTTCATCGGCGTCCCGAACGCTTAGTATGTTTCCAACCGGACCACCCAAAATGTTACCTATCATAGAACCGTAAAGCGTCGTAAGCAAGGCAACCGCCATTGATGGACCGATAGCCGAAGGGTCTGACATGTTCATAAGCATCGCAACCAAACCAACAAGAGTTCCGATCATACCCATAGATCCGGCAAAACCACCAACTTGATCGAAAATTTTCATATTTGCACCGTGTCTTGCGGCGGTTTGCTCCATGTCTATTTCGAGTAAAGATCTTATGGCGTCTGGCTCATTGCCGTCAACCGCCATGGATAAACCTTTTTTTAAAAATTCGTTTGTTTCGTTATTTACATCATTTTCTAGTGCCAAGATGCCGTCTCGTCTTGCTTTTGTGGAGTAATCAACTATCTTTTTTATAGTTTCTGGCAAGTTTACTATTTGTGGTTTAACGGCTATTCCATAAAATTTTCCGACATTTTTTAAGGTTTCCATTTTAAAACCAACCATCATAACGCCTATCGTACCACCAAAAACGATCATCACAGACGGTATATCTATATATGCTCCGATACCAACGCCAACGGCCATCGCACCAAAGATTAGTATCAAAGTCATCGCCCAACCGATAATACTACCTAAATCCATACTTTTCTCACTTATAAAAATTTTAAATTGTCATTTTACTTAATATTTGCTAAAAGGATATTAAATTCAAACTTTTATTTGCTATTTTTTGATACAATCGCAACAAATTTTAAACTACGGAGCCAAAATTGAGTAAAATTTCGGTCATAATCTTAGCTGCTGGTCTTGGTACCAGAATGAAATCAAACAAAGCAAAAGTTGCACATAAAATTTGCGGTCTTAGCATGATAGAACATGTTTTAAATAAAGCTTATGAGATTAGCGATGATGTCGGTGTTGTGCTGTATCATCAAAAGCAAAGCATAGAAGAAATTATCTTAAAAGCCTATCCTAAAACAAAAATTTTTACCCAAGATTTACAAAATTTTCCGGGCACGGCAGGGGCTTTGAAAAATATAAATTTTAGCGGTGAAAAAGTGCTTGTAACTTGCGGAGATATGCCACTTGTAAGCACGGACGAGCTAAAATCGCTTTGCCTAAATGACGCTGATATCACTATGAGTTCTTTTGTTGCAGACGATCCTTTTGGATATGGTAGAGTGCTAGAAAAAGACGGCAAAGTCGTAGATATCATCGAACAAAAAGACGCCGATGAAACACAAAAACTTATTAAAAGGGTAAATGCTGGGTGTTACTGCTTTAAAACAGAGAGTTTAAATAAAATTTTGCCTCAAATTTCAAACAAAAATAAACAAAATGAGTACTATCTAACCGATAGCATAAAAATAGCAAATCAAATGGGCTTAAAATGCGTTGCCGTCGATGTTTGCGAACAAAATTTTATGGGTATAAATGATAAATTTCAACTTAGCATAGCCGAAAATTTGATTCAAGAAAAAATCAAAAAAGATTTGATGAAACAAGGCGTTTTGATGCGACTTGCAAGCTCGATTTATATCGATGTTAGAGCCAAATTTGAAGGTGAGTGTGAAATAGAAGAAAATGTTAGCATTATCGGTAAATGCGTGATCAAAAACTCTATCATCAAAAGTTCAAGCGTTATAGAAGATAGCATTATCGAAGATTCAGATATCGGTCCGCTAGCTCACATACGTCCAAATTCTCAAATTTTAAAAACCCATATCGGCAACTTTGTTGAAGTTAAAAAAGGCGTTTTAAATGGCGTTAAAGCCGGACATTTAAGTTATCTTGGGGATTGTGAAATAGATAGCGGAACAAATATAGGCTGTGGTACTATCACTTGCAATTACGACGGCAAGGCGAAGTATAAAACAAAAATTGGCAAAAATGTCTTTGTAGGTTCAGATTCCCAACTTGTCGCACCTGTAAATGTTGGCGATGATGTTTTGATAGCGGCTGGCTCGACTATAACTAACGATATCCCAAGCGGTTCTTTGGCGATAGCAAGAAGCAAGCAAAGCAATAAAGCGGACTTTTTTTATAAATTTTTCGGTAAAAATGATGTTAAAAAATAAAAAAATTTTACTTGCCGTTTGCGGTTCTATCGCATTTTATAAGGCCTATGAAATTCTTTCGGCTCTTAAAAAAGAAGGTGCTGATGTTTATGTGGCATTAAGCGACGGAGTGCTTAAATTTTGCTCTCTCGAAAGTTGGGAGGCACTTTGCAAACATAAAATTCTTTCTAGCAAAACCCAAGACTGGCAAGCCGGCATAAATCATATCCAATACGGCAAAATGGATCTTGTTTTGATAGCTCCTGCTTCGGTAAATACGATAAACAAGCTGGCAAACGGCATTTGCGATAGCGTTTTTATGCAAACCTTGATTGCATCATCTGCTCCACTTTTGATAGCACCTGCGGCAAATAACAAAATGTTAGAGCATTTTTCTACCCAAAATAGCATAAAAATTCTTAAAGAAAATGGGGCAAAATTTATAGAACCTGAAAATAAAATTTTAGCTTGTGGAGACTTAGGCAAAGGCGGTCTTGCAAGCATTTGGAGCATAATTTTTGAGTGTAAAAAAATGCTTAGCAAGCAAAGTTTAAAAGGCAAAAAAATCATAATCACCGGAGGAGCAACCATAGAAAAAATAGACAGCGTAAGAGCTATAACGAATTTTTCTAGTGGCAAAATGGCAAAAGCCTTGGCAAATGCGTGCTATTTCGCAGGGGCAAATGTAAGTTTGATAGCCAGTTTTGAAACGGACTTTTTACCTTTTGATGTTGTCAAATTTAAAAGCACTCAAGAACTTTTAGACATTTGCAAGGCAAAAGGCAAAGACGCTGACATTTTGATAATGTGTGCAGCAGTTAGCGACTATGTTTGCAAGCAAACTTATGAGGGCAAACTTAAAAAAAGCGAACTTGGCAAAAATTTTAGCCTTGAACTTTGCGAAAATATCGATGTACTTTCAAATTTGAAAGACTTAAAATGTAAAAAAATCGGTTTTAAACTCGAAACCGATAGCAAAAACGCCTTGCAAAATGCAAAAAATATGTTAAAAAACAAAGGACTTGACGGCGTTTGTTTAAATATCTTAGGCGAAAAAAATGCCTTTGGTAGCGATGAAAACGAGATAAAATTTATATCAAAACAAGGCGTTATCGATCTTGGTTTTGATACGAAAACAAATTTGGCTCAAAAGCTCGTGGAGATAGTAATGTGATAAGCAAAATTTCGCGTATTCAAAAACTAGCAAATGCCAAAACTTCGCCCATAGAGCTTAATACATCTTTGCCAGTTTCTATAAAAGTAAGCGAAAAAATCGGCTATAACCGCTACATGCTTAAATTTCATAACCGAAGCCTAAGCACAAAAAGTCGCAACCCTTTGCGTGTTGGGGCGAATTATTGGGGTGAAGTTGAAAGCAGCGGCGATGGCATACTCATAAAAAATCTACACGAAAAACCAGAATTTAGCGAGACAAAATTCCTTAGCGATGGCGTAAATTTGATACAAAGGCTCATAGACGAAAGTGAAATTTCGTGGCTAAACGAACATATAAAACAAAATTTACTTTATCCAAAAAGCCAAATTGAGTTTGAAATTTATACCACCATGTTACTTGCCTTGCAAAAAAATATCATACATATACCCTTTGTTTATAACGGGAATTTCGGGCTTTTTCAGATGAAAGACGCAAGAGAAATTTATCTTTTGTTTTCAAATTTTGCACCGATTTATTTTGAACTAAAAGACGGCGATATAAAGAGAATTTTAACGGCTTTTAAAAAGGTTGCTATCGCCCTAAGTGCGGAGTTTAACTGCGAAATTTCACTTGCAGAAATAAAGCCATTTTGGCTAATGCAAAATAAAATTTTAGATATAAAAGGCTAGAAATGAAAAAATTTTATATTATCACCCTAGCCTACACTTTAAAACACGAATTTTACGAGGATTTTAGGGGGCAAAGATGAATTCGCTAAATCATTTAGCTATCATCATGGACGGAAACGGACGTTGGGCAAAAAAACGAGGTTTTTTAAGAACAAAAGGGCATGAAGTAGGTGCAAATGTGGTGCATGAAGTTTGCGAATTTTGCATAGACAAAGGCATTAAAGTGCTTAGTCTTTATGCGTTTAGCACCGAAAATTGGCGTCGTCCAAAAAGCGAGGTGGATTTTTTGCTAAAACTTTTGAAGGATTTTTTACGCTCGCAAAGGCAAAAATTTACAGACAATGGCATAAATTTCAACATTATCGGTGATATTTCGGTCTTTTCACAAGATCTAAAAGATGAAATTTCAAACCTAAAAAAGCTAACTAGCCAAAATAAAAAACTAAAACTAAACCTAGCGATAAACTATGGCAGCAAGGACGAAATCATAAGAGCGGTTAAAAAACTCACACAAAACAAAGAAGAACTAAACGAAGAGAGCCTTAAAAACGCTCTTGATGAACCCTGTGATATAGACTTACTCATACGAACAGGTGGGGAATTTAGACTTTCAAATTTTATGCTTTTACAAGCAAGTTACGCCGAATTTGCTTTCACGCCAACGCTTTGGCCTGATTTTAATAAAGCCGAATTAGAAAAAATCGCAGAAAATTTTATGCAAAAACATAGACGATACGGTGGGCTTTAATGGCTAAAAAACTTTTTTCGCCAAATTTGATGTTTTATTTACAAGCGAATTTTTTAACTATTTTTTTATCAAATTTGATT
>JAILCJ010000111.1 GCA_024680445.1 Campylobacter sp. | reverse complement strand
CACAAAATGCTACTTGAAAAAGCACAACTTTACTACAAGGCTATAAAAGATAAATTTGAAAATAGTTATCTTGCAGAAGACATAGGACAAATTATCATAGGAATTGATTGTGATTACATAGATTCGTCTGTGTATAGTTTTGATACATTAAAAGGCTATCATAAAAATGCCGAACACCCCGATGCTCCATTTGCTGGGCTTTTTGGCGTTTTTTCTTACGAAGGTGTTAATTTTTTCGAGCAAATCGGTGAAACAGAGGCTAAAAACTATGATTTTCCAAAGTTTATTTATGCCAATGCCAAGGCTTATTTGCACTTTGATAAGGTGAGTAAAATTTACACATTTTATGGAGATGAAAACAGATATTATAATTTTTTAGAAGGCATACATGAGATAAATGACGAGAAAAAAGACTTTGAATTTAAAATTTTAAGTGATTTATCTTACCAAAAGAAACACTTTGAAGATATGGTTTTAAAAGCCAAAGAATATATAAAACAAGGCGATATTTTTCAAGTGGTTCTCTCACAAGAGCTACAAATTTCAACAAATATGGATAGTTTTACTTTTTATGAAATTTTAGCTAGCTTAAATCCTAGTCCTTATATGTTTCATTTTCCTACACCTTATGGTGATGTGGTCGGCAGTTCACCAGAGTTGGTTTTTCAGATAAAAAATTCAGAAATTTTTGTCGCACCAATAGCTGGCACTCGCCCAAGAGGCGAAGACCTAAACCAAGATCAAAATCTCGAAAAAGAACTTTTACATGACGAAAAAGAGCTTGCCGAACACAAAATGCTTATAGACTTAGCCAGAAACGATATAGGCAGGGTTGCCAAAAAACAAAGCGTTGTGGTAAAAAATGCCATGCATATCCAAAGATATCAAAGCGTTATGCATATAGTTAGCGAAGTTTACGGGCAAAAATCAGACGAATTTGATATTTTTGATGTTATAGCTTCGATTTTTCCAGCCGGCACTCTTAGTGGGACGCCAAAAATTCGAGCCATGCAAATCATAGCAGAACTTGAAAGCCAAAAACGTGGAATTTACGGTGGCGGTATAGGATTTTTAAACTTTAATAACAATGTTTTAATGGCTATTCTTATACGCTCGGCTTTTTTTGCCAAAAATAACGATGTTTTCATACGTTCAGGAGCCGGTGTGGTTTATGATTCTATTCCGCAAAAAGAATATGAAGAAATTTGCCATAAAAGGGCTAGTGTTTTGAAAGTTTTTAAAGACAATGCAAGGGAGATAAAATGATACTTTTGATCGATAATTACGATAGTTTCGTTTTTAATGTCAAACAATATCTTAGCGAATTTAGTAGTGAAGAAATTTTATGTGTTAGAAACGATAAAATCACGCTTGATGAGATAAAAAAACTAGCACCAAGCAGGATAATTTTAAGTCCTGGTCCAAAACACCCAAAAGACAGCGGAATTTGCCTTGAAATTTTACGCGGCGGACTTAATATACCGATACTTGGAATTTGTTTGGGACACCAAGCCATAGGATTAGTAAATGGTGCGGCTATAAAATGCCTAGATGAGCCGGTTCATGGCAAAACTTCACGCATAAAAGTTTTATCGTCAAACAAGCTTTTTGCCGAATTGCCAAGCGAATTTGAGGTAATGAGATACCACTCGCTTTATGTTGATGAAGTGGGCGAGAATCTTGAAGTTTTAGCCAAAAGCGAAGACGGAGTGATTCAAGCCATAAAGGTTAAAGACAAAGAAATTTATGGCATACAGTTTCACCCTGAAAGCTATTTTTCGCAATACGGCAAGAAAATTTTGCAAAATTTCTGCAAAATCGCCAAAGTCGAGGTAAAAACACAAGCCAACATACAAAATTTAGCCGAATATCTCATCAAACTTCAAAAAGGCTTCCCGCTTGACACTAGCGATTATGAAGTTATTTGCCGTGCGATAAATTTAAAAGAATACGACCTAGTTCAACTCGGTGCTCTTTTGGTGCTTATAAGCGAAAAAAGTCTTTATCCAGCAAGCGTTGCAGCCCTTGTTAGCAACATACTTCGTTACTCCCAAACCTACAAAGACGCTCATGAAATGTTTGATATAGTGGGCACTGGCGGAGATAGGCTAAAAACGATAAATGTTTCAACCACAACGGCATTTATCCTTGCAAGTCTTGGCGTTCGTGTCGGTAAACATGGCAACAAAGCCATAACTAGCAAAAGCGGTAGTAGCGATGTATTGAGTTCTCTTGGCATAAAGCTTTTACCGACCATAGAAGAAAATCGTGCAAGACTTGAACGACTCGGACTTTCGTTTTTTCACGCTCCATTTTTTCACAAAATCACAGCCGAGGTTAAAGAAGTAAGAGATCGCCTTAAAATCGGCTCTGTGTTTAATATGCTTGGACCACTTTTAAATCCGAATCAAAACTTAACTCACCAAATGGTCGGCAACTATCTAGAAGAAGTCAATGAACTAATGGCACAAACCCTTTTGCATTTGGGACGAAAACACGCCATAGTCGTGCATGGCATGGACGGCATGGACGAAATAAGCCTATGTGATGAAACCTTGATTCACGAACTAAAAGACGGCAAAATAATCGAATATCGCATTACACCAGAGCAATTTGGTTTTGAGCGTGCATTTCATGCCGATGTAGCAGGGGGAAGCGGAGAAGAAAATGCAAGGGATCTAAAAGCAACATTACGTGGCGAACTTAGAGGGCCTAAATTTGATATAGTGCTTTTAAATGCGATGTTTGCTTTATACACAGCCGATAAGGCAAATAGCCCTATGGAGGCTAAAAAAATCATACTTGATGCTATTGCAAGCGGTAAAACTTGGGCGTATTTTGAAAAATTTATGGCGGAGCAATAGTTGAAAACAGCAGTTAAAATTTGCGGTATAAAAAGTCTCGATGAGGCTAGGGCTATTATCAAAGTCAAAAATGAAAATTTGCAATATTTAGGCGTGATATTTGCCAAAAGCAAAAGGGCTGTAAGTATGCAAACGGCAAGAGAAATTTCACACCTTGCTAAGCAAAGCGGCTTAAAATGCGTTGGCGTTTTTGCAAGCGGTGGAAAGTGCGGAGTTTTTGGCGAATTTCAAAGCGATTGCGAAATAATGGAGTACTGCGAGTACGCCGTCCTCGATGTTGCTCAAATTCATGGAGAAATTAGCGAAAATTTACATGCAAATTTAAAACAAATGGGACTTGAAATTTGGCAAGTAAAAAGTGTCGGCAAGGACGACAAGCTAGACATAAAAAATCCTTTATGCGATATGGTTTTATACGATACAAAGGGTGAAAATTTAGGCGGAAATGGTCTAAGTTTTGAGTGGAATAAGCTTGCAGATTTGCAGCCTTTTAGCTTTGCTATGGCAGGAGGCATAGGGCTTGAAAATTTTAAACAAGCCCTTAAATTTAAGCCCAAGCTCATAGATATAAATTCCAAAGTAGAAGACGAAAATCTACAAAAAATTCCAGAAAAAATAGCAAAAATTTTGGATTTTTAGCTACAAAAGTCAAATTTAAAGAAATTTGGCTTTTCAAATTTGATTTTTACTCTAAAATTTTTAAAAAATATAAACAAATTTGATAAATTTTTTAAATAGCTTTTAAAGCATAAAAATTTAAGGCAAATTTTTAAAAATTTTATGTCAAAAACAAGAACTTTTTTTAAAAAATTCAAATTTTTAAAAGCCAAATTTTTCTAAAATTCACAAACATTTGGCTAAGACTTAGGATACAAAGGATAAAAATATGAATACCAAGGCGTATTTTGGAAATTTTGGCGGTCAGTTCGTGCCAGAAACGGCAATGTTTGCCCTAAATGAACTAGAAAATGCATACAATACCATAGGACAAAGCAAAGAATTTAGGGACGAATTAGCAGATTTGCTTAAAAATTATGTTGGCAGACCAACTCCGCTTTATCACGCCACAAGGCTTTCAAAACACTACGGACACGAGATTTATCTAAAACGAGAGGATTTAAATCACACCGGCGCTCATAAGATAAACAATGCCCTTGCCCAAGCACTTTTAGCCAAAAAAATGGGTAAGAAAAAGATCATAGCCGAAACCGGAGCCGGTCAGCACGGCGTTGCGACAGCCACAGCAGCGGCTTTGCTTGATTTAGAGTGCGATGTTTATATGGGCGAAGTCGATATAGCTAGACAAGAGTTAAACGCCTTTCGTATGCGACTTTTGGGTGCAAATTTGATAAGCATAAGTGATGGATTGAAAACGCTTAAAGAAGCGACTACGGCGGCTATTCAGGCGTGGGTAAACGAGATAGAAAACATCTTTTATGTCATAGGTTCAGCAGTCGGACCTCATCCTTATCCAAACATGGTTCGGGATTTTCAAAGCATTATCGGCAAGGAAGCCAAAGCCCAGCTAAAAGAACAAAATTTAAAAGCAGACTATGTTATCGCTTGCGTTGGTGGCGGCAGTAATGCGATAGGAATTTTTAATGAATTTTTAGGCGATGACACAAAACTTATAGGTGTCGAAGCAGGTGGACTTGGAACGCACACTCCATACCATGCAGCCACGCTTACTTGCGGTAGAGCCGGCATCATACACGGCATGAAAACCATAGTTTTGCAAGACAAATACGGCATGATAAACGAGGTTCACTCTATCTCCGCCGGACTTGATTATCCCGGTGTTGGCCCACAACATGCAAATCTTTGGGAAGAAGGCAGGGTCAAATACGAAGCCATAACAGACGATGAGTGCGTTCAAGCCTTGACGCTCGTTTCAAGACTAGAAGGCATAATACCAGCCATAGAAAGCTCACACGCCTTGGCTTATCTTGAAAAATTATGTCCAAGTTTAACAGAAAAATCCGTCATACTCGTAAATGTTTCAGGCAGAGGCGATAAAGATATGAATACGATAATGAACTATGAAAAAGGAAAAATTTATGGATAAGATAGCAAAGGCTTTTACGCATAAGGCAAATATCGGCTATATCGTGGCTGGTTATCCAAATTTGGCTCATACAAGCGAGTTTATATCAAATTTGGATAAAAGTTGCATAGATTTACTTGAAATTGGCATACCTTACTCCGATCCTATCGCCGATGGAAAAGTCATAGCCGAAGCTAGTTTTAAAGCTGTTAGCAGTGGCGTAAATACAGATTCGGTTTTTGATATGTTAAGGCAGTGCAAGGGCAAATACAGCCGAGCGGTGGTATTTTTGGTTTATTACAATCTCATTTTTTCTTACGGGGTTGAAAATTTCATTAAAACCGCAAAAGAGTGCGGAGTCAGTGGCATGATAGTGCCTGATGTGCCTTTTGAAGAAAATGAAGAACTTTTTAAACTTTGTCAAAAATATGATTTCGCTTTGATACCGCTTATCAGTGTTACTTCGGCAAATCGCAAAAAAGAGCTTTTAAGCAGAGGTTCTGGCTTTGTATATGCCATAGGCGCTATCGGAGTTAGTGGTTCAAAAAAAGCGAGCAACCAAAGACTGCAAGAACTAGTAAAAGATATAAAAGCCATCTCTGCTATGCCCGTTGGCGTGGGCTTTGGCGTTAAAAATAAAGAGGATGCGGATTTTGTAAAAACCTACGCCGATGGTGCGATAATAGGCACAAAAATAGTTGAGCTTTGTGATAAATTTAGTGGCGAAGAGTTTCGACACGAAGTAGCAAAGCTTTTTTAAATTTAGAGTGAATTTAGCTAAACAAAAGTATAATGACACACAAAATTTAAGTCGTAAAAGGGGAAAATATAATGAAAGAGGTTATAGATATAGCCACAAATCATCTTTGTGCTACGCTTGGATTTGAGCTTGAAGAAGCAAAGAGCCTTGGTAAAGGTTTTTATGGCTCGTCGATACCGGTTTTTAAGGGCGATGAAGAATACCATTTTTATTTATTTTTTAAAGAAGATACACTTAAAAAATTTGCTAGCGTATATTTTGGTTCAAAGCTTAGCGAAGTCGATCTTGACGATGTTTGCAAAGAGATAGCCAACCAAATCATAGGAAAAGCAAAAAATGTCTTAAATGATACCGGTATTGGCAATTATAGACTTGGAACACCGGAATTTTTGGGCGAAGTTGATAACTTCAACATAGAACTTGATGAGCAAGTTATTCGTAAAATAGAAAATCGAACTTTTTTAATAGGATATAAAAAGATATGAGTGATGACGAGGCTATATTAGAAACCTCAGCACCGCTTGGGCTGTTTAAAAACTATGACGGAGTAATGGATGTTGGCGTAAATTTTATCGCCGAACTTGGCACTACTACGGTCAAGGTTAAAGAGCTTTTAAAATTTGAAGTAGGTTCGGTCATTGACCTTGAAAAACCAGCTGGCGAAAGCGTTGAACTATACATAAATAACAGAATTTTCGGCAAGGGCGAGGTTATGGTTTATGAAAAAAATCTCGCGATTCGTATAAATGAAATTCTCGATTCAAAATCAGTAATCCAATACTTTAAGAAAGAGCTTGTATGAGGATTTTGTTTGCGATTTTTTGGCTATTTGTGCCGATGTTTGCTGCAAATTTACTCACTTATAATATCTACGAAAGAAGCGACAGAATCGACATTATGCTTAGTTTTGACGCTCCTTATGAAGGCAATATCTTTCAAAACCGCAACAAAAATACGACTTCGCTTACATTAAATTCTCTTAGTTTTAGCGAAAAAATCAGCAAAAGTGTAAATTCCAAAATTTTTCAAGAATTTTCTATACAACCTAGGCAAAATTCCTTGATTCTAAGCCTGAAATCCTCTCAAGCCATAATAGTAAATGCCTCAAAAACCACCGATGGTTTCGGGCTTCGCATAAGGGTAACGCCAAAAAACACCCCAGCAAACATACAAAACTTGCCAAGGGCAAATGTGCAAGTGCAAACAAAACCGCAAGATGAGCCATCAGCCATCATAGACACTAGGTATTATATGGTTGTCGGCGTTTTGCTACTTTTGCTTTTTGCTTTGTTTTTACTCAAAATATTTTTTCAAAAAAAACATTTATCAAAAAACACATTAAATGCTAAGCAAAAGTCCGCACAGTGGCTATTTTCAAATAAAAATCTCCCGGTTAATATTTTGTTTGAAAAACAGCTCGATAGCCTAAATCGCTTGGTAATGATAAGTTATGAAAATCGCAAATATTTAGTGATTCTTGGCAGTTCAAATGTGCTTTTAGACCGCTTTGGCGAAGAGAGAATCCAAAATGAAAGCGATTTTACGGCATTTTTTGAAGAAAACAAAAGAAAACTCGGTGCTTTTTTACAAGAACGACAAAACAATTTTAACAACCAAGCCCTAAATGGCTTAAACAGCAACGAGTTAAACAGCTACAAAGACAAACTTGACATTGACGCTTGAAAATATCAAATTTGATTTTTGCTACTCTGCGGATTTTTCAAATTTGATTTTAAATTATCAAATTTGATTTTAGTTTATCAAATTTGGTTTTTATCACCCTGTGGATTTTTTGAATAAAATCTTGACTTATCAAATTTGATTTTAAACTATCAAATTTGATTTTAGTTTATCAAATTTGGTTTTAGTTTATCAAATTTGATT
>JAILCJ010000109.1 GCA_024680445.1 Campylobacter sp. | reverse complement strand
TACTGCAAAAACTATCAAACAAACTATAAAAATTCCAAAAATTATCACATAATCCATTATAAATTCTCCAAATTTTTTTAAAAAGGCTATTGTAGCGAATTTTAAATATATTGTAAAATTTCTTTAAAATTTAGTTTAATTAGGCTAAAATTTGCCTAAAATTTCAAAAGGAGAATTCTGTGGCAGACAATAGCATTTTCATCAACCGAGAATTAAGCTGGCTTCGTTTTAACTCACGCGTTTTAGCACAATGTGAAAAAAATTTACCCCTACTTGAAAAACTTAAATTTATCGCCATTTATTCAACAAATCTCGATGAATTTTATATGATTCGTATAGCCGGACTTAAACAGCTCTTTGCAGCCGGTGTTACAAACATAGGCGGAAGTGGCGATGAAATGAGCCCTCTTGATCAATTACGAGAAATTCGTACTTATTTACAAAACGAACAAAACATACTCGAACAACATTATCTAAATACAAAAAATGCCCTTGAAAAAGCAGGACTTTTTATAAAAAATTATGATGAATTAAATGAAGATTTAAAACGTCGATGTGATGAGTATTTTTTCTCAAATATCTTCCCTGTTATCGTGCCTATCGCAGTTGATGCGACCCACCCATTTCCGCACCTTAACAATCTAAGTTTTTCGCTCGCCGTTAAACTTTGCGATATCACTCATCCTGAAATTTTAAAATACGGCATGATAAGAATTTCTCGCGTTATGCCAAGATTTTGCCAACCAAGTCACAATGTCTATGTCCCTATAGAAACGATAGTAAAACAACACGCTGAAGAAATTTTTCCGGGCTATAAACTACTTAGTGCTTGTGCGTTTAGGGTAACAAGAAATGCAGACATCATCATAGAAGAAGAAGAGGCAGATGATTTTATGATGATACTCGAACAAGGCTTAAAACTTCGCCGAAAAGGTGCTTTTGTGCGTATGCAAATCGCAAAAGACGCCGATCAAGATATCTTAGACTTTTTAAATTCTCATATGAAAATTTTCCAAAAAGATATTTATTATTCAAATGTCCCACTAACCTTAAATTCATTATGGCAAATCGTATCCAACAAGGATTTTAGCCACCTTTGCTTAGAACCTTATGTCCCAAAGACCTTGCCCCCCTTCGGAGAAAATGTAAGCATTTTTGAAGCCATAGATAAAGAAGATGTTTTGCTTTTACATCCTTATGAAAGTTTTGATCCTGTCGTATCTTTCATTAAAGAAGCAAGCAAAGATCCAAAGGTTATATCTATTCGCATGACCTTATATAGGGTAGATAAAAACTCACCTATCATACAAAGCCTAATAGACGCTGCAAGCGAGGGCAAACAAGTAACGGTTATGGTTGAGTTAAAAGCAAGATTTGACGAAGAAAACAACCTTCACTGGGCAAAGGCTCTTGAAGACGCCGGTGCACATGTGATTTATGGCATAACAGGCTTTAAAGTCCACGCAAAAGTTAGCCAAGTCATACGTCAAGTTGGCGATAAACTCAAATTTTATATGCACCTTGGCACTGGAAACTACAACGGAAGTTCAGCCAAAATTTATACAGATGCTAGCCTTTTTACAAGCCGAGAAGAGTTTGCCAAAGATACAACATCTTTTTTTCACATACTCTCAGGATACAACAAGAATCGCCGACTAAAAACCCTTAGCATGTCTCCTATTCAAATCAAAGAAAGACTTATAGAAAAGATAAAAGTCGAAGCCAGCAAAGGCAAAGAAGGACGCATTATCGCAAAAATGAACGCCCTTGTTGATGCAGATGTTATAGAAGAACTTAGCCGTGCATCCACAGCCGGAGTGAAAATAGACCTTATAGTGCGTGGAATTTGCTGCCTCCGTCCGGGCATAAAAGGCAAAACCGAAAACATAAGGGTTAGATCTATCATAGGCAAATACCTAGAACACGCCAGAATTTTATACTTTAAACATGCAAGTCCAAAAGTTTATATTTCTAGTGCAGACTGGATGCCACGCAACCTTGAAAGACGTCTAGAACTCATGACGCCTATATACGAACCTCGTTTGCAAGATAGACTAAAAGAAATTTTAGAGCTTCAACTAAATGACAACGAACTTTCATTTGAACTAGCTAGCAACGGCGAATATACAAAGGTAAAAACTGGTGAAAAACGTATAGACAATCACCAAATTTTAGAAAATTATATGAACAGAATTTTCAGATCACTCAAAAAAGACAGCGATAAAGCCAAAATCGATCTTGTAGCTACAAAACTCTTAAAAGAAAGCTAAGTTTTACTTGCAAATTTATCATGGCGGATATAAAATCCGCCAACTTTGCAAATTTATCAAATTTGATTTATCAATCACCAAAAAATCGATATCAAATTTGCGAAATTTATGTAAATTTTATGGCTACTGATAAAAAAATTTTTCTTCTTAGTATCTTATTAACCAAAATTTAAGCCTTTTTTAAATAGAATACAAGCCTTTTTAAATAAATTTAGTCGAAAGGAATTACTGTGCCAACCATAAATCAATTGGTCAGAAATGAACGTAAGAAGGTGACTTACAAGTCAAAATCACCTGCACTCAAAGAGTGTCCGCAAAGACGTGGAGTTTGCACGAGAGTTTATACAACAACTCCTAAAAAACCGAACTCAGCGTTGAGAAAAGTTGCCAAAGTTAGATTAACTAGTGGCTTTGAAGTTATCAGCTATATCGGCGGTGAAGGTCACAACCTACAAGAACACAGCATTGTGCTAGTTCGTGGTGGTCGTGTTAAAGACTTACCGGGCGTTAAATATCACATTGTTCGTGGTGCTCTCGATACTGCTGGTGTTGCAAAAAGAACAGTTTCACGTTCTAAATATGGTGCTAAGCGTCCAAAAGAAGGCGCCGCTAAAAAATAGCCTAAAAGGCTCACAGACCAAGCGTTTTGTGGCTTAGGTTTGAGTAAAATTTAAAAAATTTGAAGGATTAAAATGAGAAGAAGAAAAGCTCCTGTAAGGGAAGTTTTAGCTGATCCGATTTACGGAAACAAAGTAATAACTAAATTTATTAACTCACTTATGTACGACGGCAAAAAAAGCGTCGCTACCAAAATCATGTATGGTGCATTAGCTGCAATAGAAAAAAAATCAGGCGATCTTAAAGGTATAGATGTTTTTAATGACGCTATCGAAAATGTAAAACCAGTCATGGAAGTAAAATCACGCCGTGTTGGTGGTGCAACTTATCAAGTTCCTATCGAAGTTCGCCCTGCTCGCCAACAAGCTTTGGCTATAAGATGGATCATCACTTTTGCTAGAAAAAGAAGCGAAAGAACTATGATAGACAAACTTGCTGCTGAATTACTTGATGCTGCAAATTCAAAAGGTGCTTCATTTAAGAAGAAAGAAGATACTTATAAAATGGCAGAGGCTAACAAAGCGTTTGCTCACTACCGCTGGTAAGAAAGAGAAAAAATGGCAGATAGAAAAACCCCATTACATATGGTTAGAAACATTGGTATCGCGGCTCATATCGACGCTGGTAAAACAACAACAAGTGAAAGAATTTTGTTTTTCACTGGTATGAGTCACAAGATAGGTGAGGTTCATGACGGCGCTGCTACAATGGACTGGATGGAACAAGAAAAAGAACGTGGTATCACTATCACTTCTGCTGCTACAACTTGTTTTTGGAAAGATCATCAAATAAACCTTATAGACACCCCGGGACACGTTGACTTTACTATCGAAGTTGAACGTTCTATGCGTGTACTTGACGGTGCAGTTGCTGTATTTTGCTCAGTTGGTGGCGTTCAACCACAAAGCGAAACAGTTTGGAGACAAGCTAACAAATACCATGTTCCACGCATGGTTTATGTAAATAAAATGGACAGGGTTGGAGCGAATTTTTATAGAGTAGAAGAACAAATAAAAAGCAGACTCAAATCAAACCCAGTTCCTATTCAAATTCCTATCGGTGCCGAGGATAATTTCCGTGGCGTGGTAGATCTTGTAAAAATGAAAGCTTATGTTTGGGACGATGATAGCAAACCAACAAACTATACCGTTATCGATATTCCAGCAGATCTTCAAGACAAAGCCGAAGAATATCGTGCTAAAATGATAGAAGCTGTTGCCGAAACAGACGATGATTTAATGGAGAAATTCTTTGCAGGCGAAGAACTAAGCGAAGCAGAAATCAAAAAAGGCATAAAAGCTGGTTGTCTTAACATGAGTATAGTGCCAATGATTTGCGGTACTTCATTTAAAAATAAAGGCGTTCAACCACTTCTTGACGCTGTTGTTGATTATCTACCAGCACCAGACGAAGTTGCAGCCATTAGAGGCGAATATGAAGACGGCAAAGAAGTAATGGTAGAAAGTACAGATGATGGCGAATTTGCTGGTCTTGCATTTAAAATCATGACAGACCCATTTGTTGGTCAATTAACCTTCGTACGCGTTTATCGTGGTAGCCTTGAAAGCGGTAGTTACGCATTTAACTCTGCAAAAGGCAAAAAAGAAAGAATCGGCAGACTTTTGAAAATGCACTCTAACAAAAGAGAAGAAATTTCAATCTTACATGCCGGTGAAATCGGTGCTATCGTTGGTCTAAAAGAAACATTAACTGGCGACACTCTTTCAAGCGAAAAAGATCCAGTTATCCTAGAAAGAATGGACTTCCCAGATCCAGTTATCAGCGTTGCAGTTGAACCAAAAACAAAAGCCGATCAAGAAAAAATGGCACTTGCACTTCAAAAACTTGCCCAAGAAGATCCAAGTTTTAGAGTTAGCACTGACGAAGAAAGCGGTCAAACCATCATTTCAGGTATGGGTGAACTTCACCTTGAAATCATTGTCGATCGCTTGCTTAGAGAATTTAAAGTCGAAGCAGAAGTTGGTCAACCACAAGTTGCTTACCGCGAAACCATACGCAAAGAAGTCGAGCAAGAATACAAATACGCAAAACAATCAGGCGGTCGCGGTCAATACGGACATGTTTTCTTGCGTCTTGCTCCGCTTGAACCTGGCACTGGCTTTGAATTTATTAATGATATCAAAGGTGGCGTTGTTCCAAAAGAATACATACCAGCAGTTGAAAAAGGTTGCCGCGAAGCACTTCAAAGCGGTGTTTTGGCAGGTTATCCGGTCGAAGATGTTAAAGTTACCCTATTTGACGGTTCTTACCACGAAGTCGACTCATCCGAAATGGCATTTAAACTTGCCGCTTCTATGTGCTTTAAAGACGGAGCCAAAAAAGCTGGTGCTGTTATCCTAGAACCTATGATGAAAGTTGAAGTCGAAACCCCAGAAGAATACATGGGTGATGTTATCGGCGATCTTAATAAACGTCGTGGCCAAGTAAATTCTATGGACGAAAGAAGTGGCAACAAGATCATTTCAGCATTTTGTCCGCTAGCACAAATGTTTGGTTACTCAACAGACCTTCGCTCACAAACACAAGGTCGTGCGACTTATTCTATGGAATTTGATCACTACGAAGAAGTTCCTAAAAACGTTAGCGAAGAAATCATCAAAAAACGCAATGGCTAATGCCAAAACTTGCAAGATTTTTCTTGCAAGGGCTTAGCTAAAAGTGGCGAAAGTTTGCGATATTTTGTAAGCTAAGCCACTTTATTTTTTTATACAAGCGTTTATGGCTTGGTTAAGAAATTTTATAAATTTTTTTAACAAATTTTATAAATTTTAAAAGCGATTTTGTAAATTTCATATCAAATTTATAAGCTAACTTTATAAAATTTCTTAAAAATTTTTGCAAATATTTTGTTCTAACAAAAACTTTTAAAATATTTGTCCTCATAGCTCAGCTGGATAGAGCGCAAAATTCCTAATTTTGTGGCCGTGAGTTCGAATCTCGCTGGGGACACTTTTATTTTTTAAAATCACAAAAAGCATTTATAAATCACAATTTACTAAAATCAAATTTGATAAAACAAATCCAAGCCAAATTTGATAGCAATAAATCAAATTTGATAGCAAGAAAAGAAATTTGAAAACTAAAAAATCAAATTTGATAAGTCCAAATTTGAAAAAGTTTAGCAAATCATCAAAGTTTATAAAATCAAATTTGATAAAACAAATCCAAGCCAAATTTGATAGCAATAAATCAAATTTGATAGCAAGAAAAGAAATTTGAAAACTAAAAAATCAAATTTGATA
>JAILCJ010000201.1 GCA_024680445.1 Campylobacter sp. | reverse complement strand
CAATTAAGCATTTTTAAGCTAAAATTGAAAAATAAAATTTCATATTAAGGAGAACAAGTGAAAAAAACTATTTTTTTAGCTTCATCGTTAGTATTACTTAGTACATTTGCTATGGCAAAAGAAGTGACTATCGGACTTCCTATGCCTGTAACTGGTCCTATCGCAGCTTACGGACAAACAGCTTATGAGGGTGTAAAATTTGCAAATATGCTTGAACCAACTCTAAAAAATGGCGATCCTATAAGAATCGTTCTTGTTGATACCAAAGGTGATAAGGTTGAAACTACAACTGCAACAAGAAGACTAATCGCTAGTGATAAAGTTGTCGGTATCATCGGTGCTTTGACTACTGGCAATACCCAACAAGTTTTAAGCATAGCAGAGGAGAAAAAAATCCCAGTTATCGCTCCGGCAGCGACAGCAGATAAATTATTAAATGGTAAAAAATTTGGTGCAAGAGTTGCATTTATGGACTCTTTTCAGGGCACGGCTTTGGCTAGTTTTGCGATAAAAGATCTAAATGCAAAATCAGCCGTTATCATAATCGATCAAGCCCAAGTTTATTCACTTGGTTTGGCTAAAAACTTTGAGAAAAAATTCACAGAACTAGATGGCAAAGTCCTTAAAAAACTTAGCATTAGTTCAGGCGATAAAGACTTCAAAGCCATAGCTGCTCAACTAAAAGAACTTAACGCTGATATCGTTTATATCCCAGTTTATCACCCAGAAGCTTCTATGATAGCTCGTCAAGCAAGACAAGCTGGTGTTACTTCACTTTTGGCATCTGGTGATGGCGTATCAAACTCAACTTTCATTGAACTTGGTGGCGAATCAGTAAATGGTTACCTTTATACCGATACTTTTGACTATACTCAACCGCCAACTCAAAGGTCAAAAGATTTCCTTGACGCATTTGAAAAAGACAAAGGTAGACGTGATATTCCAGGCTTTACAGCACAAGGTGCGGATGCATATTTTATAATGGTAAAAGCCATGAACGAGTGTGCCGACCCAACAGATAGTGTTTGTGTAAATGAAAAAATTCACCAAACAAAGGATTTTGACGGCGTTAGCGGTATCATCAGCATAGACGAAAGTGGCAATGCCATACGCTCTGTTGTTATCAAAGAGATAAAAAATCTTAAACCAACTTACAAAGGCACTGTTAATCCTTAACGATAAAAGCCCCATTTGTGGGGCTATATCTAAGTATGTTTAGGCATATTTAGATATAATTTCATTTGGAGATACTTTGGATACTTCTACCTTTTTTCAGCAAATGGTAAATGGTTTTAGCCTTGGGTCTATGTATGCCCTGATAGCTATTGGCTACACCATGGTTTATGGGGTTTTAAGGCTCATAAATTTCGCTCACGGCGATATCATGATGGTTGGTGCTTATGTTGCTTTGTTTTCTATGACAAGCTTGCATTTACCCTTTGTTGCTGCCTTGGTGATAGCTGCTATTGTTTCAGCACTCATAGGCATAGCAACCGATAAAATCGCATATAAGCCGCTGCGAAAAGCCCCTAGAATTTCTTTGCTTATAACCGCTATCGGTATTAGTTTTTTGCTTGAAAATATTTTTAATGTCATTTTTGGTGGCACTCCACGTGCTTTTCCGGTGCCAAAATTTATGGAGCAAATTATAAATTTTGGTGATGTAACCATAACCACGGTTACGATTATAGTTCCGATAGTTACGCTTGTCTTGCTTGCTTTTGTGCTTTATGTGCTTTATAAAACAAAATACGGCATGGCGATTCGTGCCCTTGCTTTTGATATACAAACCGTAAATTTGATGGGTATAGACGCAAATTTCATTATAGCCATAGTTTTTGCGATTGGTTCGTCTTTGGCGGCGATAGCTGGTGCATTTTGGGCGGTTAGTTATCCTTCGGTAGACCCATTAATGGGTGTTTTGATAGGTTTAAAAGCCTTCGCGGCTGCTGTGCTTGGGGGCATAGGCTCGGTTGGCGGTGCTGTTATAGGTGGTTTTATCATAGGTTTCACAGAAGTAGTTGTGGTTGCATTTATACCTGAATTGGCTGGTTTTAAAGACGCTTTTGCCTTTATATTTTTGATTTTTGTTTTGCTGTTTAAACCAACTGGAATTTTGGGTATAAATTTTGAAAAAAGTAGATTTTAGGGGCGAGTATGAGTAATTATTTAAAAACAAAAATTTTGCATTTTATTTTTTTACTTAGTGCTGTTGTTTTTATATATTTATCAAATTTTATCTTTGATGAGTATAGCCTTAGCATAGTAAATAATATCGCTATTTTTATAATACTTGCTGCTAGTTACAATCTTATAAACGGCGTTACAGGGCAGTTTAGCCTAGAACCAAATGGTTTTGTTGCGGTGGGTGCGTATATAGCAGCACTTTTGTTGCTTTCGCCAGATGCAAAAAGTGCCCAGTTTTACATACAAGATCCAAATGCTATTGTTTTAGCTTTTTATTCGTCAAATTTTTTCTTGGCTATGTTTTTGGCTGGTCTTGGGGCGGCATTATTGGCTTTGATTTTATCTTTTCCGGTCTTTCGTGTTAGGGGCGATTATCTAGCCATAGTTACGCTTGGTTTTGGTTTTATCATACAAATTTGTGCGATAAATGCCCCGTCTTGGACAAATGGATCGTTAGGACTAAACGAAATTCCGCTTCACTCAAATATTTACTATACAGGCGGAGCGGCGGTTATTACTATAATCGCGATTTTAAATTTGATTTATTCTAAATTTGGTAGAGCCATGAAGGCTGTAAGAGACGACGAGGACGCGGCTCATGCCATGGGTATAAATACCTTTAAGATAAAAACCCTTGCCTTTTGTACTTCGGCATTTTTTGAAGGCATTGGCGGGGCACTTTTGGTATGTTTGCTCGGTTCTGTTTCACCAGATCAATTTACCTTTTTCTTTACCTTCCAACTTCTTATCATCATCGTTCTTGGCGGACTTGGTAGCACGACAGGGGCTATCATCGGCACGGTGTTAGTCATGGGTGGTAGTGAGTGGCTTAGATTCTTAGACGAGCCTATGGAGATTTTTGGTTATCAAACGCCAGCTTTGCCAGGATTTAGAATGGTTGTGTTCTCTGTTGTGCTTATCCTTGTTATGCTTTTTGCAAGAGAGGGCATAATGGGCAAAAAAGAATTGTTAGATATAAAATTTAAAAAATGGTTTAGAAAATGATACTGCAACTAGAAAATATAAGTAAAAATTTTGGCGGAGTTAAGGCTATAAGTCCGACTAGTTTTTCTATACGAAAAGGTGAAATTTTCGGTCTTATCGGTCCAAATGGTGCCGGAAAAACTACCATGTTTAACATTATAACCGGTGCTTACGAGCCAAGTAGCGGTAAAGTTTTGCTTGATGGCAAGGATATAACAAATAAAAAATCAAACAAAATCGTTCATTTAGGCGTTGCTAGAACATTTCAAAATATTCGCCTTTTTAGCTCTTTAAATGTGCTTGAAAATGTGCTTATCGGTTTTGATAGATCTATAAAATATACAACCGTCGAAGCTTTTTTGCATTTAGGACGATTTTGGAGTGCGGAAAAAAGGGCAAAACACGAAGCCATGGAGTTACTTGAAGAACTTGATATAGCAAAATTTGCTAAGTCTAAGGCTAGCGATCTAAGTTATGGACAGCAACGAAAGGTCGAAATAGCCCGTGCTTTGGCGACTAAACCAAAACTACTTTTGCTTGATGAACCAGCAGCTGGTATGAACGCAACAGAAAGTGATGAACTTGCAAATTTGATATTTGCTTTGCGTGAAAAACGCGGTATAAGCGTGCTTTTGATAGAGCATGATATGAAATTTGTAAATCGTCTTTGCGATAGGGTTTTAGTGCTTGATTATGGTAAGGTGATTTTTGAAGGCAAACCAAATGAAGCGGTTAAAAATCCAGAAGTAATCACAGCGTATTTGGGAGATTTTGTAGAATGATAAGTGTTAGAAATTTACATGTAAAATACGGCGTGATAGAGGCGGTAAGGGGTATAAATTTTGAAGTTGGCACAGGCGAGATAGTAAGTATACTTGGCTCAAATGGTGCCGGTAAAACTTCGACTTTAAATGCCTTGATAAATTCTGTAAAACGAAGCGGAGAGATAAATTTCTTGGGTTATGACACTAGAAGACACCTTACTCACTCCCTTGTTAAGCTTGGAATTTCGCTTGTACCAGAGGGCAGGCGAGTGTTTGTGAATCTTAGCGTTGAAGAAAATTTGCGTATCGGCGCTTTTAATAATGACGAAAATTACGAGCATTTAAAAGATACCATGTATGAACTTTTTCCAAGACTAAAAGACAAGCGTTATCAATTAGCAGGCACACTTAGTGGCGGAGAAGCACAGATGCTTGCGATATCGAGAGCCTTGATGAGTGAACCAAAACTCTTAATGCTTGATGAGCCGAGTCTCGGTTTGGCACCAAAAATAGTTGGTGAGGTTTTTGATATCATTATAAGGCTAAAAAACGAAGGCATTACTATCTTGTTAGTCGAACAAAATGCTTATGGAGCTCTTAAAATAAGCGATCGTGCTTATGTTTTAGAAAACGGACACATAGTCATGCATGGCACTGGTAGCGAACTTATAGCCAACCCTGAAATTAAGAAAAAATATTTAGGTGCCTAGAAAACATTTAAATAAATATTATACAATTACAAAAAATTTAAAGGAAATTGATGAGTTTTTTCAAAAAGTATTTTCTTAGCATGAGTAGTGCTATCGTGCTTTTTGGTATTTTTGCTTTTTCTTGTGCGATTGCAACTATTATAGAAAGTGTTAAATCTACAGCCGTTGCATGGGGCATGGTGTATGGAACAAAATGGTTTGGTTTTATACAACTTTTGCTTGGTATAAATTTGATTTACAATATTTATGCATACGGCTTGATAAATTTCAAAAAACTTCCGTCTTTGCTTTTTCACCTAAGTTTTTTATTTATCCTTGTTGGAGCCGGTATCACTCGTTATTTTGGTTTTGAGGGCACTATTTATATAAAAGAAAACACTCAAAGCGATATAGTGATGACAAGAGATAGCTATGTTTCTATGAGCGTGCTTAATGAAAATGGTGAACTTAATGCCATGAAAGTGCGTGAAAATGACGGCAGTAACTCTGGTTTTAGCCTTGAATTAGCCTTGCCAAAGGGTAAAGCTAAGTTGAAATTTAAAGATTATGTCGCTAGTGCTGGTTATAAATATGTTGATGATAAAAACGGCAAAGCCATAGTCGAGATAGTTTTTACATATAATGGCGAAAAACACGAAGCTACATTAAATGACGGCGAAATTTTAACGCTTGATGGGGTTGATTATTCACTAAACAACAATACCAGCAAAAACAAAAAACAAGTGAAGTTTTATACAAAAGGCGATGAGATTATGTTCGAGCCAAGCGTTAGTGTCGGTGTTTTTGATGAAGTTAGCTTAAAAGCCAAAAGCCAAAACAAGATAGAAAAAAAGCTTTACACCATAGAGGGCGTAAATTTTTCTATACCTTACGCATCGCCTAAATCATCTCGCAAGATAGTTTCTGTTGCAAAAAGCGAAACAGACGCTATCGTTGCCGAGCTTAGCTATCAAAACGAAAGTAAAGAAGTCGTGCTGTTTTACAATCTTGCCAAAGTAAACAAAGTTGTGTTAGCAGATGAGGTTTTTTTGCTAAGTTGGGGCTTGCAAAGCGTAAAATTGCCTTTTCAAATTTACCTAAAAGACTTTGAGTTGGCTAGATATCCCGGTTCAAATTCCCCTATGGAGTTTTCAAGTTATATAGTGGTAAAAGATCCAAGAGTTGCGGAGTATGAGTATAAAATTTATATGAATCATGTGCTTGATCATGACGGATACAGATTCTTTCAAAATTCATACGATAAAGACGAGAAAGGCACGATATTGTCTGTAAATAAAGACCCCGGTAAAACGCCAACTTATATAGGTTACTTTTTGCTTGGACTTGGATTTTTGCTAAATATTTTAAATCCAGCTTCGAGATTTTCTAAATTGGCGCGTTTGGTAAATGAGGCAAATGCTAAAAAAACCGCCTTTATGAGTTTGATGTTGTTTTTTTGCTGTTTTAGGGGCGAAATTTTAGCCAACGAACCATATATAGATAAAGATCACGCTTCAAAATTAGCTAAAATTTTAGTTCAGTCTCAAGATGGGCGTATAAAGCCTTTTGACACGTTAAGTAGGGAGCTTTTAAATAAAATTCATCGCAAAGATGAAGTCAATGGATTAAATTCGAATCAAATTTTGCTAAGCATAATGCTAACACCGCAATTTTGGCAAAATGAAGCCATTATTGCTATCGGAAATAGTCCAGAGCTAAAAGAAACTTTGGGACTTATGCCTACTCAAAAATACGCTAGATTTAGCGATTTTTTCAAATTTGATGGCAAAGAAAATAACTATAAACTTAGACGCGTGACAGAACAAGCAAGCCGCAAACATCCGGGTTCTCGCACGACTTTTGATAAAGAAGCCATTAAAGCCGATGAAAGGGTAAATGTTTTTTATTATGCATTTATGGGCGAATTTTTTAATGTTTTTCCAAAGAAAAATGATCCGAACAATGCTTGGTATTCGCCGTATTCTGCGATGATGAATCTAGATAAAAATCAAGGCAGTGAAATTTCTTTGATGATGAAAAATTATTTTGAATCGCTTGATGAGGCCATACAAGTTGGAGAAGAAAATTCAAAAAATGAAGATATTTACGCCCAAAAATGGGACAAAGCAAACAAAGCCTTAGATGAAATCATAAACTATCAAAACAAATTTGGTGCTCAGATCATACCGAGCAAGGCTAGAATTTATACAGAAATTTTGTTTAATAAACTTAAAATTTTCGATCGCTTGACATCTGTTTATTTGCTAAGTGGCTTTGTTTTGTTAATCTTTGTTTTTGTTAAAATGCTAGCTCCACGCACAAATATCAGCAAAGCCGTAAAATATATAAACTACATAAACATAGCCGCCTTTGCTTTGCTTAGCTTTGGACTTTTGCTTCGTTGGTATATCGCTCAACACGCTCCATGGAGCAATTCGTATGAGTCTATGATTTATATAGCGTGGGCCTTAGGGCTTTCTGGACTTGTCTTTGCTAAGCATAGTCCTATCGCTATTTCGCTTACTTATATCTTGGCTGGTGTTACGCTTTTTGTCGCTCATTTAAGCTGGTTAGATCCGCAAATAACAAATTTGGTACCAGTTTTAAAAAGTTACTGGCTTACAATACATGTTTCGGTTATAACGGCTAGTTACGGATTCTTGGGGCTTTGTGCCTTGCTTGGCTTTTTTGTATTGGTGCTTATATGTTTGCAAAATAGCAAAAAACCAAAGGCAGAAATTTCACGAAATATCACAGAAGCAACGCGTATAAATGAAATGGCTATGATACTTGGCATTAGTCTTTTAACCCTTGGCAATTTTCTTGGTGGCGTTTGGGCAAACGAGAGCTGGGGACGATACTGGGGCTGGGATAGTAAAGAAACTTGGTCTTTGATATCGATTTTGGTTTATGCCATAGTTTTGCACCTAAGATTTGTGCCGAAATTTAACAATCAGTTTGTCTTTGCTGTGGCGTCTATGTTTGCGTATTGGAGTATTTTGATGACATATTTTGGTGTCAATTTTTATCTTAGTGGCATGCACTCTTATGCCTCTGGCGACCCGATTCCTATACCAAATTTTATTTATGTCATCTTTGCTATCATGTGTGTGCTAAGTGTTTATGCTTACACTAAACGTAAACTTTGTGCAAGGCTATAAAATTTGAGAATTTTTTTTATAATTTTGCTTATCTTGGTGTTTTTAGCCTTACTTGGGGCACTTGTATTTTTTGTGTTGAAGTTAGGTAAAAACACCAAAACATCTACTTTGGTAGCTTCACCAACAAATTTGACACCCGCTTTAAAACCAAAACCTATACAAGAATTACTTGCCATCGTTAGCGATAAAAATAAAAAAAACACAGAACTTAGCGAGGCCATAGAGATGTTTTGTCTTTTGAGTATACCGCCAAAAAATGGTAAAGAAATTAGCAAAGAAGCAAAAATTTATTTAAATTTCATTTCTTTACTTTGTTCGCACAAAAATTCTGACGCCAAACTTATTTCTCGATTAATTAGTGAAAGTAAGAAAAAGAATCCCCATTATGTCGATGATATTGCATTGTATGAAGAAAAAGGCATAAATGCTCGA
>JAILCJ010000192.1 GCA_024680445.1 Campylobacter sp. | reverse complement strand
TCAAAATTTAAAGGCTTTTTCACATCAAATTTCAAAGCAATTTTTAAAAACCATATCTTTTCAAAATTTAAAGGCTTTTTCACATCAAATTTCAAAGCAAAATTCTATAAATTTGCATGAATTTACAAAGATTTTTAAACAAAATTTCAAAAATTTATGCAAATTTTCAAAGATTTTAAGTAAAATTCCCAAAAATTATAAAAATATCAAGGTCTTACATGCGTAAAATTTTAAGCATTATTATCCTTATAATAGCGATTTTATCGCTAAGCGGATGCAGACACAAGCAAAGTTACGATTTACAAATCGACACTAGATCGCAAGTGCTTTTTGAAAATGTTATGCGTGTGCAAAATGACTGCACCATGGGCAAGGCAAGAGGCGATAAAGTTTATATAAACGGAGCGAAATTCCGCCAAAATTCAGCCTTACGATACTGCCTTGAAAAAAATATGCTAGACACAAGCAAGGTGTTAAAAAAGGTCTATATCCACCGCATTACGGACGAAAGACCAGACACCAGAGCCATAACTTACATAAGAAAAAACGGCAAAAAAGATATCTACAACTCAAATCCACGTCTTGAAGTGCTTTTTTACATGTTTTTAGATCACGAACTAAGGACACGTGGTATCTTGCCGGTTGATGATCCAGATTCGGCTTATGCTTATAGGCTTGATTTTCGATTTACCGGTTTAAATGCGACTTACAATTTTTCTCAAAGACTGCTTAGTGGCGGTGTAATGGGAGATTTGCGGCTAGAAAATATACGCATAGATAGGTCGTATAAAGTCGATTCTTATCACACGACAGAAAGACTTTATGCCACTCGAAGCACGGATTTTGACTTTTTTGTTGCACTTTTGATTAAACACGAGGCGATGAAAGTCGCTCATCTTATCTCAAAACTTTAAGGATTATCATGAAAAAATTATTTTTTGCTTCACTTGCATTATTTTTAGTTGCTTGCGGCACTCGCCAAAGCTTTATAGGCATAGACCCTTACACACCAACGGCTTCATCACAGGTGCAAAACCGCTCTGTTATCATCGCAAATGTTAGCGATCAAAGAGCCAAAAAAGATGTTATAGCCATGATAAAAGATTCTAAGGGCAACATAAGCGAATATGTCGTCTCAAACACCGATATAGCAGGCTATTTTAAAACAGCACTCGTCACCGAACTTGCATCTCGTGGAGTTGGCGTAAATGGCGAGGGTAGCGATATAGTAAATGTTGCTATCAACGAATTAAACGCGAATCTAAGCGGTTATGAAAAAGACAATATGCAAGCAAATATCAAAGTTACGCTAACCATACAAAAAGATAGCGGACTTATCACAAAAAATTACGCCGATAAACAAACAAAATTCCAGCTAATCCCTACCGGTTCGGCATTTTCACCGCTTATAAAAAGTGCACTTGATGACATGGTAAAACGCGTAGCTGACGGAATTTTGCAAAACTAAAATTTTAAAACTGCTCCCAACTAGGGAGCAAATTTCATCAAATTTGCTATAAATTTTCTGATTTTTAAATTTGTAAAATGAGATGTATCAACTGCGAAGCTTTTAGTTTTGGCTTTCTTTGCAAACAATGTAAAGAAATTTTATCTCAAACAAGGCTAAATTTGCGTCAGATAGGCGATTTGAAAGTTTATTATTTTTACGAATATTCAGAAATCAAGCCCATTATCCACTCCAAACACAAATTTCACGGCACTTTTACCATAAAATCCATAGCAAACATAAGCTTTAAAAAATTCGCAAAAGACTTCAAATTTGATGAAATTTTAAACGCCGTGCCTATTGATGATAAAAATACAAACGGATTTTCGCACACAGCCATACTTGCAAGAGCCTTAAAAAGCGAGTTTATCCGCCCTATTTTTGGAGTTTTACGAGCAAAATCCGATCTTAGTTACAGCGGTCAAAGCCTAAAATTTCGCCAAACTCACCCACGAAAATTTGAAATTTTAAAAAAACCAAAATACCCCATTATCTTAGTCGATGACATAATAACCACCGGCACAACGCTTTTAGAAGCCAAAAAATGCTTTCAAGAAGCAGGATACGAAGTCGCTTTCGCCCTAGTCTTAGCAGACGCAAGATATTAAAATTTTAAAAAACTTGCTTTATAAGTCCATTTTTAAGCAAAGCATCAACCACTCCAAAGAGTTCAAATGCTTTTAAATCTATCTTTTGAGCTATATCTATAACATCATTTTTGCCATTGCAAAATTTTAAAAATTTTGTGTAATAATACGCACTTTTATCATTTGCTTGCATAAAAGAAAGTGTCGGATACAAGCCCCTTTTGCCTAAATTTGGTTCGCAAAAACAGTGCTTTGATATTTTGCGTTGATTTGTAAGGTTTTTATGATTTCTTTCATGGCTTGTAAACCGCCTTGCAAACCACTTTCGCTTATGAAATTTAAATCATCCAAACTGGTGTGATAATACTTATAGTACCCATATTTACTACGACAAACCCCACAAACTGGCAAATTTACAAGAGGCGAACAGTATTGCCTTTCATCACTACCGCTTGCTAAAAAATCAAATTCTTTAAAATTCTCTTTGTCTTTTAACACATGCAAGGCAACTTTATCTGCCAAAGTATCGGCATCTGGCGTATGTACAAGCGAATATGCAAGATCATCACCAAGGCAAGAAAGATTAAAACCAGCCTTGACATGCTTTTGCAAATGCTCTAAATTTTGCGAAAGATAGGTGATAGAACCGATAGTTTCAGGTATAAAAACAAAGCGGACATTGTATTTTAGTTTGATCTCATTTTCCATAAGCCATTTTGCTAAAAATGTCGCCACCACAGGACCGCTAAGCTCGTTATTTGCCATGCTAGGATGGCATAAATAAGTCGATATCAAAATCTCATCATCAGTTTTTTCGCTAGCTGGTATAATAAAATCAGCATAGTTTAAAACGCCGTTAGGATTATGATTCGCGTCTATAAAAACTCTATAAGTACCTTTTTTTAACTTTTGCCTTTGCTCATGACTTATGCAAAATCCCCAACGCTTTTTATAATAACTCGTTATATACGGTATAGCAGTCGGCATATCCGGCAAAGAATAAAGATGCTCGTTTAAGCTATCTAGATCTATTTTTTCATCTATAGCTTGACTATATCCTAATAAATGTAAATTATTTTGTTTAAAATCGCAAATTTTATCACCCTCTGGCGTTATGATATATGCGTCTTTTACATTGTATTCATCAGGAACTATCCAGTCAAAAACCGCCGTGCCACTTTTTATCTCATGCATTTGCATTATCCCGCCAAGCTCGGCATTTAAAATTTCTAAACTATCACGAAAACCTTGACCAGTTATCGTTCTGTAAATCGGAAAAAGTTTCTTAGCTAAATTTAACATTTAATCCTCGTTTATTTTTT